>JBHLKV010000156.1:0-6830 GCA_048886305.1 Candidatus Hodarchaeota archaeon | reverse complement strand
GCTCGAGCATTTCCAGTAGGGCTCATATTTAATAATTTAGCTGTAGATCGTGAATGCAAATATCCTTTTAAATTTCCCTTTTCGATAAGGACTGTACTTGTCGTTTTAACACCTTGATCATCATAAGGCAACCATAATCCGCTAGGTTTTCCATCGATAGTAGTAATGCCCTCATCAATTATAGAAACATGCTCTGAACCTAAAGTCTCTCCTAATTTATCGTGAAGAGGGCTAGTTTTTGCTGCAATAAAATCACCCTCCGTTAGATGTCCGAAGCTTTCATGAGCTAAAACACCAACAAGTAAATTTTCACAAAGAGCACGAAACTTTCCAGCTGGAGCTGCTTTAGCTGTCAACTGTTCTTTTGCCCATAACGCAGCATTTTTTCCTATGTCTTCAGGTGTAGATCCTTTCTTTTTATATTCTTCAACTCCAATGGATCCTCCCTTCCCCTCATAAGCTGATACTAGGTCTCCAGCTTGAGTTTTACTAGTAATCATACATACCATATCAAGAATAAAAGGATTCCATTGAATTTCTGTTCCTTCAGAATTAGTGAAAATCTTTTCTCCCGATAATTCTCCATATCCTACCATTATGGATGTTATATTATCTCCATATTCTTTTGCTGAATTTTCTATTCGACTTAAATAATCCATTCTTTCGTCTAATTCAATTAACCATGCCGGTTCTCGAATTTCAGGTTTGAGATGGATACCGGTAATAGGTTTTATTGAATCAACTTCTGATTTAATTTTCGTAGCTGAAGCACTGGTTTTTGCAATTCCAAAAGCACTCAGTGCAGAACGCTCTAATTCCTTAGTATTCAGGTCAGCAGTAAATGCATATCCTGTTCCTCCTTTATAATAAACATTAAAACCTATACCTGCTCTTTTTAACACTTTGCATTCCTGAACTCGCTCATTCTCTTTCATAATACTCCGTAATAATAATTCATCATATCTCGCTTCGACAAAACTAGCGCCTTTTGCTTCTACTTTAGAAATAATTGATTGCAATTTGTCAATCATCTAATTTAATCGCACCTTTCAAAAATTTTTTTAGATTAAGTACATTTATTTAGTATTTTATTAATGGTTTTGTGTTGTTTTTTAATGTACTTCATTTTCATATAATTCCCATGTTTTTCCCTAAATCATGAGTAAAAAACTCTAAATATTAATGAGAGTTTTCATATAATAAAGTAGTATTAAAATCAATCAAAAGAAATACAAAGTAATATGCCTAGTTCAAAACAATATATTGAAATGGATAATGAATATTGTGCTCATAATTATCATCCAATCCCCGTTGTTATATCAAGAGCAGAAGGTGTTTGGGTGTATGATCCAGAAGATAAAAAGTATTTAGACTGTCTATCTGCTTATTCAAGTCAAAATACTGGTCATTGCCACCCTGAAATTATAAAAGCTTTAAAAGAGCAAGCAGATAAAGTTACTTTATCATCTAGAGCGTTTCATAACGATATGATGGGTCCATTTCTAAAGAAATTGTGTGAGATTGTAGGACCACATATAAATGATTCTAATAATTCAGGAATAATGGCACTCCCAATGAATACAGGTACAGAAGCAGTTTCAACTGGATTGAAGGTGGCAAGAGCATGGGGTTATATAAAGAAAAAAATCCCGAAAAATGAAGCAAAAATTATTATTTGTAGAGATAATTTTCATGGGAGAACTATTACTATTGTTGGTTTTAGCACAGATATTTCTGCGGTCCGTTATTATGGCAATTTTGGACCCTATACCCCCGGATTTATAACAATTCCTTATGGAGATGCTGAGGAATTAGAAAATACAATTCTAGATACTGGTCCAGAAACAATAGCAGCATTTTTATTTGAACCTCTCCAAGGAGAAGCTGGTGTAAAGGTTCCTCCAGAAGGATTTTTGAAAGATGTGAGGAAGATATGTACAAAATATAACGTCTTAATGATGGTTGATGAAATTCAAACTGGTTTTGGAAGAACTGGAGAATTATTCGCATGTGATCATGAAAATGTGAAACCGGACATCATCTTACTTGGAAAAGCTCTTGGAGGAGGGGTTTATCCAGTTTCTGCTGTAGTAACCACCCGAGACATAATCGGTCCTGATGTAATCAAACCAGGAACGCATGGAAGTACCTTTGGAGGTAATCCTTTGGCATCAGCTGTCGGATTGAAATCATTAGATGTCCATTTACGTGAAAATTTACCAGAAAGAGCTAAAGAAATGGGAGATTACTTCATGAAAAGACTTAAAGAAGTGGCAGAAAAAAGAACAAAAATACCGATTAAGGAAGTTAGAGGTAAGGGATTATTAATAGCAATTGAGTTTAAAGAAAATGCTAGACAAATTGTTGAAGAACTCATGAAAAATGGCATTTTAGCCAAGGATACTCATGCAACAATAATTCGATTTGCACCTCCATTAATAATTACAAAAGAAGAGATAGATTGGGCTGTAGATACTATTGAAAAAGTATTAGTAAAACCATAAAATTTAGTTTTTTATTTATCCAAATATATATGAGTTCCTGCTTTTCCTTCTAAAGCAGTCTTTATGTTATCAATTGATGTTATTATTGCTTTTTCTCCTCCTGCTTCCATGAAATTTATAACTGCTTGAATTTTTGGCCCCATACTCCCTGAAGGAAATTGACCTTCTTCTAAATACTTTTTTGCTTCAGTTATAGAAAGCTTTTCGAGATCTTTTTGATTTGGAGTGCCGTAATTTAAAGCAACCTTCTCAACATCAGTAGCAATAAGAAGAATATCCGCTTTAATTTGTTCAGCTAATTTAGAACTTGCAAGATCTTTATCTATAACTGCTTCAACGCCATATAGTCTCTTCTCTTCTTTAATTACTGGAATGCCACCCCCTCCGCATGCAATTACAATCCAACTTCCTAATTCCATTAACTTTTTGATTTCCCGCCATTGATATATCTTTTTTGGTTTAGGAGAAGGAACAACTTGGCGCCATCCCTTAGCCGTTTTAACCTGCCCTGGTTTTGTACGAACCGGATATGCTGGACCAATTGGTTTTGTGGGATTTTTAAATGCGGGATCCTCAGGATCAACCTTAACATAAGTAAGGACTGTTAAAAACAGTTTTTCCTCATCTAGACCTATATTCATCAGCTCTTCATCCAAAGTACTCTCAATCATGAAACCAATTTGTCCTTGAGTCTCTGCTACTAAAATTTGTAAAGGTCTCTTTGAAACTATTTCAGTTGCCTCTTGTTGGAGTAGTAGAAAACCAATTTGTGGACCATTTCCATGCGAGATTATGATGTTATAATCCCTAGAGAGCTCTGCAATCTGTTTAATTGGTGCTCTTAGGTTATACATCATTTGATCTACAGTTCCTTCTTCTCCTGGTCTGATAAGAGCATTTCCGCCTAGTGCAATGATTAATGTTTTCAAAGAAAAACCTCTGATGTTCATTTGATTAACATAAATGGAAAAAATAATATTATTAAACTTTTTATTTAAAATTTTTCTAAAATCATTCTATTTTTATGATTCCAATGCTTTATTCGATAGAAATGATTCTGAGAAAATTATTACTAATTTATTCGAAAAATCTTACTTTTTAGAGTAGTGTTATTTTAAATTAGATTTTATTTACTCTTTTTTTTTCCATTAATTTTTGTTTTTTCCCCTTCTTTATAGACTTTAATAGGTTTTAAATGATCAATTGGTATATTGCATACCCAGCATACGTTTTCTAAATCCGTTAATGCATGAGCACAACTTTCGCAATACATGGCACCACAATCACATATATATGAATACTTTAAGACTTCACCTCTGCATACAAGGCAAATTCTCTTTTCTTTATGAATTACTACTTCTTCTTCTTTAACTTGAGCGGTAAGTTTTGTACGTATTTGAATCATACCTGCAATTTGTTGATCTAACCGAATAAGATCTAGACGTTCTGCAAGAGGTGCATTAACCTCTTTTAATTGTTCCCATAATCCTAGTTTATCGTTTAATTCCTCGTTTTCAACATTCAATTTTTTAATTAACTGTTTAAGATCATATCTTTTAGCTATTTGTGTGGCTTGGATTAGTAGTCGTCTTGCTGTTTTTATATCTAGTTCCAATAAAGCAATTTTTGCTTTTAGAAGATAAGCTTCACATAAAACCCAATATGAGTTTGAGTTCTCAGCAACCTCTAATAATTGGGTGATCAAGGGTTTAATCTCTTGCAGTACTTCTACTTCATTTGTCACGCGTAATTCAGTGAGAAGTAATTCACTAAGATGAATTAAAGCACTTACTTCAAATGTATATGGCAGGTTCTCCATCTCTAAAATTTGTCTTAATTTTTCTTCTGCTTTTATTTTGTTTCTGAATCTAGAGCTTGTTTTTAATAGCAATGCATTATAATAAAGAAGCATTATATTAATTTTTTTATCATTAAATTGAACACTGAGTTGTTTTAAACGTATAAAGAATTCTTGCGCCCTTTCATAATCGTCTTTAAGGAGAGATATTTCAATTGCACTCCCTAGTAGAAAGATCATATTTCTTTTATCTCTAAATTCTTCACATAATGCTATACCCTGTCCTAAATGTTCTAAAGCTAGGTCAAGTTCACCTTTTTCGCTATAGTATTCCCCAATACCTATAAGAAAATTTATCATTAAATCCTTATTGTCAACTTCTTTGGCAACTTCTAATCCATTCTTATAATATTCAATTGCTCGATCTAATTCACCTCTAAGAAAATATGAATTACCTAATATGCGTAATATCATTATAACTGGCCACTTATTCCCACTTTCATTTGCAATGGTCAATCCTTGCTTAAGATATTCAATAGCATCATTTAATTTACCTTTAGATTGAGAGAGAACAGAACCAACACCAAGATAACTCATGGCAATTTCTACCTTGCCGCCATATCGTTTTCGTAATGAAAGACTTTCCTCTAAATATCTTAATCCTACTTCTATATTTTTAATTGACCAAATATGATAATATCCTTTATTTTGAGCGATTAAAGCTTCAATAAGGGGGTATCTTGGTGAATTCTCCCTTGGGAATGTTTTTAAAAGGTTTTCTGCTTGTTGTACCATTTCAATACCTTTATTAAATTCTCTTAAAATAATTAATGAAAGAGACATTATACCCAAAGCCTCAACCATTATCAAATTTTTCTCTAATCCTAAGCTTTCTTTATAAATTCGCTCAGCTATTTTATAACAATCAAGATAATTCCCTTGCCACATTGAGATTCGACATTGAAGGAGAGAGCCTAAAACTCTGTGATAAATTGGAACTTTCTGATTTTCACCGAATTCTGTGAGAACCTGATAAGCTTCTGCAAACTTAGTTTCATTGATAAGGTGCTCAGCATATTTTAATTCTTTTGACTTTTGATTTCCTTTTAATTCTAAGTCAATCATGTTATTTTGTTTTGATCAAATCTCATTAACAAACATATAGAATTAGTTACTAGTTTTCACAATTGATTCTATTATTATAATAAATATTAAAATAATTAACTATATAAGTATGTCAATCGAGATTTAAAGTTAAAGCTCATATTCTGTTCTAAAATTTTTCTCGTAAAAAGAGATTAGATTATTTATATGTAATGAACTAATTATTCTATATTTGAAGTAATTTTGTAGGGAATTATGAAAAAATTTAAAATTATAGTTAAGCTGGGAATTCTTGTAAGTTTAATTATTTTAAGTTTCATTGTTCTTTATTATTTTTTTTACTATAATCAAGTATATGAATCGGATTCCTCAGAAATAGAAGTCAATAGAATGTTTACGATTTTCTGCTTTATACTAATTTTTTATGTTCCATTTTTCTTAGTTAATGACAAAATTTACAATCTATTTTTTCTCTCTATTATAATTTTTGGAGCTTTGCTATGGATTATTCTTTATTTAATGGATTTTTTTAACATTAACATTAACTTTTTGAATATGTCTAGTACAAGAACTATTGCCGCAATACTAGGAATTTGTATCATATCTCCAGGATTCACTTTGATCATAATGAACTATATTAAAAACCATTCTAATCAAAATGAAAACGGTAAAGTTTTTAAGACTTATCATGTCCATGAAGGATTTGTAGGTATTATTTTTCTTGCTATAGCCTTCCTTTTTTTGATGATTCGCTATTTCTTAATCCAATATAAGGTGATACGAGGGGAATTAAGAATCTTCTTAGCAATACCTATGGTCTTACTTTATTTATTCTTGTTTAGCGGTAGTTTTCTAGTTATTAGAGATCGAAGAGACATAATCAAGTTTAAATTCATAGAGCAAAGAGATCTTATAAATATTAACGATGAAGGAACTGCATTCAGCCCAATTACTGCCGATTCTATTCCTTTTTTTAAACCTCCAAAATTATTATTTTATCCGTTTGGAATATTGTTTAATAGTCTTTCAGTCAATATGTTATTTCATGGAACGCTTTTCTTACCAGAAAAGATTTTCGGCTTGAAACATGAAATAGTGGTTTATATAGGATTTATCCTTTGTATTATTTCGAGTGGAATGATTGGATGGGATTGGTATCGCTTGTTTGCTAAAATTTATCCAAATATTTATCAAGAAATAGAGCAGATTTTAAACGGTTTGCGAAATAAATCAACAGAGTAAAGAAGATAATTCTTTTTGCAATTTATCATAAAATTCTGATTCTGACATGAGAAATTTATTCAAGTGCTGTAAATCACTGATTTCGAACTCTAATTCACCAGGCAATTTTGTTTCTTTTAGATACACTGGAAAAAAAGGTTTTTGTCTTTTTAAAGCAAAGTTAATTTCTTTTTGAACATATT
>JBHLKV010000155.1:0-6865 GCA_048886305.1 Candidatus Hodarchaeota archaeon | reverse complement strand
ATATGCTGTCTGATATGCTTTTTCTTCATCTGAAGTTATAATTATGTCAATATCACTGAATATATCTAGTTTAGAGACGTTAGTTGCTTCTTTTTTTCCTCTTACTGTAAGAAACCATTTTGAGATCTGTACATTTTCATCAACTTTGGTTTCTCCATGTCTTAGAAGAATTATAGTATTATTAGGCATCTGATTTGTTTGATCTTAGGATTATATCACATTTAAATGAAATACTTCTGGTTCTTTCAGTTCCCATTCTTCAAAAGGATCATCCTTGACAGCTTCAACCATAGCAGGTCTAGCAGCAAGCCAATCATCCTTCGATTCCCAAATTGCTAAACCAATAAGTCGATTAGTATCTTCATCTTTAGTTGTATATGCCATTATCAAACCTTTTTTTCCTTTCATGACATTGCCGAACCTATGCATTGACTCTATCAAATACTTTTCTTTTCCTTCTTTAGGAAAATGTATAGACATATGAATAAAAATTTTCAAGCACCTCTAAAAATTTTTTAATTTACCTTGTTTTCATTAAAGGCATTATTAAACGAAATACTCTTGAATAGATTTTTCTAACAATTGAGATATTAAAAAGATGTCTTAATAACTTTAATAATCTATACTTTTTTGGCTTAAAAGTACTAAATTCTTTATCATAAGTGATTCTGTTGATAAAGAAGTTCTTTTGAAAAATTGATACAATTAAAGAATAGGTGATTATCGTGATTATGTCCCAAGCTCTTTTAATATGAGCTTTTGGATAATCAAGAGATTCGCCTATAGCCATTCGAACAATTTCAATAAGATGATAAATATCAATTTTACTTCCAATTAATTCCCTTGTAGCCCATAATAGATATACACAGCCTCCGCAGTAAGATACTAGAGCTTTTGCTCCCGTTCTTTCTGCCTCTTTAAATTTCTTGATTCCTTCTGAAATCATATCAAATGGTATAGATATATTTTTAACCCAAGATGCTCCTGCTCCGAATCCACAACATAAAGAATCTTTTTTAATATGTTCCATCTCAATTATTTCACATCCACATTTCTTTAATATTTCGCGGGGAACATCCCAGTAAGTTCCTCCTAAAACTTTAGAATAACAATTATCATGAACAGTTACGGTAAGGTTTAGTTTATTCGGAAATTTAATATCTCCTGTATTTATTTTATCTAATAGCCAGTGATTAAAATTAATAAAATTTTGATTATGTTCTATTCCCATTTCCTTAGGATGGACTTCATTGAATATAAACTCTACAGCGTCTAAAATTGCTATTACTTCTTTTACACCCCATCCATCAAAATCTTTTTTTGTACGTTGAGCAATTTTCTGCACTACCTCTAAATAACCTCCTTGATATAAATATGCTCCTCCTTCCCATTGATCTATTCTGTCAATTGGATTAAAATAATTCAAAAGTTTGCTTCCACCGATTATAAATGGAAATAAATGTGTGTAATTTCCAATCAATAAAATTTTATCGCCTGGTTTTGGGACAGAATGCATCCATTTATAAATCCATCTTCTTTCTTGATTCGAAAGGAATAAATTAAGAAATTGCCAAATATTATGTTCTTCTGTTGGACAAACAAAGTAATAAAGTGGAGGAGCCCCTCTTTTTTTGTATAAATCGTTCCACCTTTCAAGAATTAATTGGTATGGATGAGCCTGTTTTGGACAATATAGATTACATGAAAAACATGTATTACATTTGTATAGAGTATACTTAGATTCCTCACCGTTAATTAATCTTTGGATTTCCTCTTTTGCTTCTTCTAAGGGTAATTGTAGAACGGGACATAAATGAAGACATTGACCGCAGAGGTCACATAAATCTTTCCTAAATGCGGGAGTTCTTTTACTGTGTTGCATAATTACCACGCCTCACCATATTTTGGGGGGTCCTCAGGTATATCAGAAAGATTAAAAGTCTTTTTTGAGGTAATAATTGGCACTTGCTTCCACATTGTACCCCAGAAGAAGTGTTTTGCTCTTTTTTTCTTATTTCTTTTTGTTAAAGATGGATTTTCTCCAGTTGCGAATTGCAAGAGTTCAATTATATGATAAACTCTAAGTTTTTTAAAATAAAGTTTTTTATTTGCAGTAAACGTTGCTAAACATCCAGCACAATAAACGCAGACAGCATCAGCTTTAGTTTTTTTAAAATTTTTAAAGTTTCTAATTGTTGCAGAACGAATTTTAAAAGGTTGATAAGCAGAATTTACCGAAAATCCAGCACCTATTCCACAACACCTCATATTTTCTCGGCATGTATCTGTTTCAATCACTTTTACACCAATCTTATCGAGTATTTTACGAGGTAAATCCATATAATCATCTCCAAACATCTTGGAATAGCAAGAATCCTGGATTGTCACTGTCATATTTAATTTCTGGTTAATCAGAATTTCCCCGTTTTCTAATTTGTCCCACAGATATTGGATATAGGACTTTATCTCATCAAATTTATATGTTAAACCATAATGAGGCAAAACATTCTTGAATACATTTGTGCCAGCTGTACACAATACTAATAATTTTTTAGGCTTTAAAATATTAAACCACTTATCTAAGCGTTTGGTAATTTGAAATAATTCATCTTTATATCCCGTTCGGAATAGAGTTTCTCCACAGCAATATTCCAAGCGTCCCCTAATGTCTAAATCCTTAAAGAAGCTTGTTTGAGTAAGTTCTGCAAATGTTATGATATTACAACCAGGATAAGTTAAAGTTTCTCCCTTCAATGGATCCAAGGAAGCCCATTCTTTAACCAGCTCTTTCGTTTTGTGTGGTAAATGTTGCATTACATAAGAACGAAAATTAGGATAATGTGGATAAAGAGTCATGTAAAATCTCCCTCTTTTCCTCAATCCTTTCTGTTTATATTGTTCATACCATCTTTGTAGAATTAAGCTAGTAGGATGTGCATTTTCAGGACAATAAAAATTACATGCAAAACAACTTTGACAATTATCTAATATTTTTTCAGTTTCCTCTCCCGCAATTAACTTTTTTATTTCTTCAATTGAGTGTTCAACAGAAAGTCTCATTATTGGACATTTGTTAAAACATTCACCACATAAAGTGCAAGCATCTTTATTAAACGGAGAGAAGAATTCAAAATTGATAGGTTCTATTTCATCCATAATCTTTAGATGACACCCGCCATTTGAATTGTAATTAAACAAATAAAATATAACATCAAAAAATTGCCAATTAAGATTCCTACATCTTTTACCCCTTTACTAGATTTAGTAGGTCTCCTGAAAGTGAACATCGTGCCAATTGGCATGAAAATAAATGGGAAGAAATAATACTGTTCCAAAAAAATAAAAGCCCAGATGGCTAAAATTAATGTAATCATGGAAATAGTCCAGATGATAATCTGACATTGCCGCAAACTAAAATATCTTGTTAAAGCATCAGAATCTATTACTTCATGAACAAGTTGACCTGTAATTGCAAACCCTAAGGTCGTTAAAATTAAAATCAGTTCAGGCACTGACATTAGCGATAATTCAGCATCAATTTTTATCATAAAATAGGGAAAAATTACATGAGAAGCTCCCAATAATATGTGATTTAAAAGTGGAATAGGCTTAAGCCATTTAACATATAATAGAACCATTATGATTATTATACCTAAAAATAGAAAATTAATTGGATATTTTAAACAGGTACGCAATAATAATGAAATACCAAAGATGAAGCTAACAAGTCCTATTGTAAATATTTCACGTGGATGATATCCTTCCACTCGTTCAAGAGTTTCTTTTTCATTAGGATCTTTCATATCAACAACATCATTCCAGGTATTTCCGGTAATTGCTAAAAAGAAAAATCCTATTAAAATATCAAAATGATTAAAAGGGTTTAAATTGTTAAGAAAAATAGCAATCAATAATGGTATCATCACTGAAAAGACATAATCTATTCTTAAAAGATCAATCCTTTTAGACATCTCTGAATAAACTCAATAAATTAAATGATTATATTAGAGTAAAAATGAAGTTTCTATTATATTTTTTTTAATTTAAAATTATTACCTTGTACTTTGAATAAACTGTTTTTCCTTCTTTTGCTTTTTTTCCCATCTTTTACGTTCTGAACGCAAGTTGAAAATATCAACATCTTTGTAAATCAGACCTTCTTCTTTTGCAGGTATCATCCTTTCAGTGCGATCTTTTTCTGGAGTGTATATAAGTGATTCTCCAAATTCTGCAACATTAACGAAGAAGCAATAAGCATAGACAGATCTGCGGGCATCAAAATGGGCAGCTTTAAAATCCGCTGTAACTGGAGTGAATGCAGGATTAATGATAATATCTACTGGCGGTTCAAAATTTTTTAATTCTACTCTCAAATCCATATCAAGGAAATCCCGACAGATAATAATGGCTATTCTACCAAATTCAGTATTACATATAGTTGTCTTTCTCGGATAGGAACTAGTCTCAATTGCTTCTTTAACTTTTTTTCCTTCAATATGCATCGTTGCAGGGATATGTTTTTCTTGTTCCCAAAGAATACCCTCAGGACTGATAACTACACTAATATTTTTCTTAGATTTTTCATCATGATATGACCCCGGAATAATATAAATATCATAAATTTTAGCATAGTTTATTAAATCTTCAAAAATTTCCCTATAATTTAAGTCAATCATCATTTCTGGAAAGATGAGAATATCAACTCCATTGGAATTAGCTTTCTCAATCAGTTCTTTATAAGTTGATCTGAGCGAAGTTATAATATCTTCTTTAATTCCTAATAATCCATACTTTTTTATTTCAAAAAACTCTTTTAGAATGTCTCCAGATTTGGATAATCCAATTTGAGCAATACCTATTTTGCATTGATTTCGTTCAATTTTAGAGTATTGCTTTAGTAAATTTTTATATAGCAAATTATATTTTCTTGTTTTCTCCAAACTTTCCGATAATCCACTAGCTTCTACAGTCAATTGATTTATCTCGCTTAATCTTGGTGATAAACTGGATTCTAATGGACACGCAGGAGCAACAATCCCTGCCGTACTTCTTGAAATTACAGGGTTGCTAATTGTACTTAAAGCAGAATATAAAATCATTTCTTCTTTTTCGATTCGATGTAATTTTTCATAAATTTCTTCTTGTCTCTCTCTATATCCTGATTTTTCAAATATATCTGCTGCAGATTTTAGATATTTAATACCAACTTCTAACTGCTTCTTTCTATTATCAAGCTCTAATTCTTGATCTACTTTGATTAAATGCCACAATGCATCGAAATAGGATGAAGTAGCTAAAGCCCAATCTGCTCCACTATTAAATCCTCCTCTTTCATAAGAACTAGATGCTTTTCTTAACATCATTTTTACTTGTTTATAATAATCTGCTTTTTTCTCAATATCTGTAGATTCATCAAATTTGCAGCCATTTTCTAATGCTAAACAAACAGAAGAATTACCAGAAGCTAATAATTTTAATTTACTATCAGTGAACAAATCACTAGCTTTTAAAAATAGTTTTGAAGCTTCTAAAAATCTTTCTGGTTCTTGATAGTTCTCAGCGAGTTCCATCCCTTCCCAAGCTCTACATAGATGATAAATTGCTTCTAATTCCTTTCTCTCTCGTTCAATCTTAAATAATGTACAAATATCTCTAAATTGAGAGGCTGCTAAAGCGAAATTCTCAGCAGCAGATAGATGTTCACCTTTCTTTTGGAGAATTCTAGCTTTCTCAAGGTTAATGCGAGCTAAACAATAATTAATCCTAACATTAGCTACTTTTTCCAGTTTTGATATTCTTTCTATCTCAATTTTATTAGAAGACTGAGTTAAAGCTTCTTTTAGTACATTTATTGATTTCTTGAAGCATTCTTTTGTAACGCTATAATTGTTAATTGCTTCTTGGTGCTTTTCTTTCTTACTTGCATCTTCTGATATTTCTAATGATGCCCAAGATGAATAATATGATGCTTCATATTGATATTTAGATAGATTTTTTAGGATCTCATAAGCCATATCATATTGGTCTTTTGCTTTTGAATGATCCTCTTTTTTATGGTTAACTTTAGCATCTTCAATTAATTTCCAAGCGTTATCGTATTCTATTTTTTCCTTAATACGTTCCTTTAATGGTTTAAATTGAATTTTTTTTAATGATTTTATATGAGCTTTACTTGCCATTTCATATTGTTGAGCAGAAGCTAAATAATTGCCCAATCGATCTTCTATTCTTGCTATATATTCATAAGCAGCAGCCGTGTGGTAATAGTAACCTTTCTCTTTAGTATCTTTTACTATATTGAGAAATAATTCTCTTGCCTGAGACAATGGTTCTTTTTGCTTAGTAAGGATAGCCAAATCCTCATATAACAATCCGAGATGCATCCAATCAGCAATGAAATCTCTATATGATTCAACTGAAAATTCAATATGATTTTTAGTTGCATCAATTGCAATTAATAAATTCTTAATTTTTTCTTGTTTATTTGTTAAAATATCAGATAAAGTCTTATGAGCTCGATATAATGAAAGATAACCAGCAGCTCTACTCATTCCTGCTTTATATTTGTTCCCAGCTTTTTCAGCAGTATAGGCACATTCAAACATATTATTGAGAATTTTTTCACGTTTCTCTCTTTGGGGAGTTAGAAGTACTAATTGGGAATAGAGATTAGTCAAAATCTGATATGATAATGGCAAAAATGGTCCAAAGGGAAGTTTTTTTAGTCCATCTTCTAATTCTTTAATTCCTTTCTTTGCATAAATTCTTCTCAAATCTGATTTTAAAAAACTTCTTTGAGTAAAATTTTGATAAGAAAATGCTGACAAAAGATTAGTTAAGAAACCCCAAAATGAATATAAATTTT
>JBHLKV010000154.1:0-6873 GCA_048886305.1 Candidatus Hodarchaeota archaeon | reverse complement strand
AAGTAATATAAAGAGTAATTAGAACTCAAATAAAAAATAAATTCTTCTATTTAAACCAATTCTCCTTTTGCAACGATTATAGCTTTCCCTCCAACAAAAACATAATATTTACCTTCTTTTTCCTCTGCCCTCAGAAACAACAGGCTCGGTCTTCCAATCTCATATCCTTGTTCAACACGTATATCTATGGATCTCCTATTAAAATAGTCCTGCTTAACCAAATATGCTGCTAGGCATCCATTTCCAGAACCAGTAGCAGGATCTTCGGGTACACCATAAAAATCTGCAAAAAATCTAACATTTAAATCATTTTTTTTATCATATGTTTCTGGACAGAAAATCAGAATTGATTTAGAATTAGTATTCTCAATTAAATCATAATATTTATCTAAATTGATTTTAGCCCTTTTTAATGCATTCAAGGATTTAAGAGGAGTAATAATAGTAGGAACGCCTGTAGAGACTTCTTGAATCCTAAATCTTTTATCAATATCGTCTTCTTTTAGACTTAATACTTCCGCAATTAGATCTGGAGCAAAAAATCCATGAAATGTCGGCTCTTTTTGTTCCATCCACATTTCTGTGACATAATCTCCTTTATATTTAAACAATACTGGAATTTGACCAATTTTAAGAGTTAGGGGGATGGTTCTCACTTTACCCTCAATAAATTCTTGTTGAATAACAAAAGCAGTTCCTAATGTTGGATGTCCTGCAAACGGTAATTCTGTTTCTGGAGTAAAAATTCTAACTGAATAATTCTCAAAAGAAGTGATGAAGGTTGTTTCTGAAAAGTGCATTTCTTTCGCAATCCGCTGCATTTCAGAATCAGTTAAAGATTCTTGGCATATAAAAACCGCAAGTTGATTTCCTTCAAACTTTCCTTCAGCAAATACGTCTACTATATAAAATTTACATTTTGGCATGAAAATACCTCTATATTAGTTAAAACCTCAACATTAATTTATATGTAATATAAAAATTAAATCCTTTTTAATATGTAATTATTTTGGTTTTTCTTTAATATTCAATATATTAGATTCTATTAAAATTTATAATTATATTTCTTATTTAAAAGATAAAACAATAAAGATTATATTATGAAAATTGAAGAATCTGAGAAGATTGGAAAATTATATTTTGAGGAAATGTGGAGTAAGCCAGATCTTACTATTGCTAATGAAATCATTGATCCCAACTACAATCCAAGTTGGATTCAAATAGATAAACAAGGTCCAGAACAAATGAAACATGAAATCACGTATTTCCGTAGTATGTTCCCAGATTTAAAGTATGAAATAGTTGAGTTGAAAGGAGAAGAAGATAAGGTTTGGGTTCGTTATAAAGGACATGGTACAAACCTAGGAAAAGGATGGGGTTTTGAACCTACTAACAAGAAAGTATCATTTGAAGGTGCAACTATCTTATATTTCAACACTAAAGGTAAGATAATAGATCGGTGGGGTGCTTTTTGTTTTTATGATATATTATATGATCTTGGAGTGGTCCCTCCTTTCTGGGAATTACACAAATATTTTTCTGGAATATAGATATCTTGGGTTATATACTATCTTTTAGCTGGAGAAGCATAACAATACGCACAGTCATGCTTACACCGAAAAATACCAGTATATCCCCCTATATCTTTTGATTTAAAACAACCACAATTCTTTCTTTGTCCTGAGTCTTTAATCTTTGGAATAAATTCTCCAACTAATTGTTCAATCTTATATGCATCAATACAATGTGCTTGTTCTATACCTTTAATATTCAATAAATTTGGTTGACAACATGCTTTTATTTTTATATCATGAATATCACAAATTTCGATTAGCTTTATTAGAATTTCTTTTTTTTTCTCAATTGGAGGATCAATGGGGATATAACCTCTAGCATTCATTCGATTTGTGACCTTTGGATACATTGTAGCAAAGGAAAATATCATTTCTTTCAGTCCAAAAGAAGAAACTCTCTCAATGATATAACTGAATTTGTTTAAATTATTCTCAATTTTGTTTGATTGTTTTAATTTATAAAATACTATCGGATCGTATCTATAATTAATGGCTAATTTACCAAATTTATTGATAAGCCATTCTAGTTGATTTAATCTCTCTTCTAAATTAACTCCTATATTACCTTCTAGTTCAGAAGGAGAATTTATAGTAAATTGAAAAGAATGAGCTTTATACGATTCAAAAATTTCCTGGTGATTTCTATAAATAGTTATCCAATTCTTAAAATTTTTTGACCACCAAACCCAGCATTTGACATCTTCAGGTCTTAGAGATACTCTTGCAATTTGGGAAGGATAAAACGGATTAGGTACATCCACATATCCAATACGAATCCTATCAATAACCCAATCCATCAAAAATGCCGGTATATCTGTCCTACGCGAACAAGAGATTATAGGTGATTTAATTATTTTTGAATTTTGACTCATATTTTTTTCATTTCAAATATTGGTTAAAAGCCCTTTTTTTAGTTCATCTTTCATGAAATTACCAATCGAATTTCTATTCAATATTATTTCAACCGGAATGCTTGGTGCTTCTCTTGCTTTTATTATGGCATTAGTCTTACCAGATATTTGCTCAAACATAATATTAATAGAATTTTCATTAAATTCAAAGTTCTTGACAAGTAAGCCATCAATTCCAAAAATCAATTTTTCTCGAAAATCTATAAATAAATCACCAAAGTGCTTTTTTATATATGCCGTAGCCATAGCAGCAGTTCCTACTCCCCAATCAAACGTAATTTGACCAGGAACTCTAAAATCGCCTCCAGTGTGACCATAATTTTCGTACATACTGCCCTTATCTACACTTTCAATAGTATCAATTCCTTTTATATTACCAGGACATTGTTCTTCATATTCTTTAAGCAATTGTAATGCCCAAGATGCTCTTAAAGCTGCTATCCCTCTTTCCATATATTCTTCCTTACCAGTTAATAAATAATATTCCATATATGTGCGAACAAATAGACCTTGTCGAGCATCACTATGTTCAGCATCAGCATTTTGAGACCCAAATCCTCCAAAAGTGTTATAATTAAGATAAGGTATATTCCATATTTGTTGAAATAGTGATAATACTGCCATCACTCGTTCTCCAGCTTCTAAATAACTGTTATTATTAGTAATCTTAAATAATTCCTTAAAACCCTCAGCACACCAATATATACATAATGCATTCATTACATGACTTTTTGTGTAACTATCATAAGTATCAAGGGGTAATTGAGTACAGCTGAAAAATGGCTCAAAATCATGCCATTTGTCTTCTGGAATTATATATTTAATTATATATTGAGCGATTTTCTCACAAATGTGAAGGATTCTTTCATCTTCATTATTTTTATAATATTCCAATAAGAACATCATTGGGGCTCCAGAACTTGCAGAATTCTTTAACTCTTCTTTAATAATTGGTTCATTCTTATCGAAATTAATATATGCCGGAATAGTTCCATTTTCTAATTGAAGCTTTTCTATTAATTCTACTAATTCTTTACTCCTCCTCAAAATGTCTAGATTTAGTTCATTAAAGTCTTCTCTAAATTTTAATGCCCAATACATTGTTAAACATGAATCTACTACGTGATAATCATCACTGTAACGGTAACCTTTTAAACCATTAATATAAGATATAATATTCGAACCAGCTGAAGCAGGAAAAAGTACACTTGGAAATACACCATTTACTCGAGGCAAAGATAATACTGTATTTAATATTCTTTCTGCTTTTTCAATAAGATTATCATTTTTCCATACCTCTCCAAAATATCTGAAACTATATGCTGTTCTAATATTTAGGAACCAAGCATTACCCCAAATTTCTGCTGCTCTGGGGACAAAAGCAACTCGTCGAGTGTGTTTATCAAACATTTTTACTTTTTCGGGGTCGAAAATAAGATCATTTAACGTTTCATGTAATTTTAAGTCTGAGCTAGCAGTTTCAGCTGTATTTTTTCTTCTATAATCCTCTATCATTTCAGGTATAATGAATTCAATGGGCTTTTTTTTCCTACCTGCCCATGTTCTCTGCCAAATTCCACCACATATCTTATTGTCAATAACGAATGTTCCCCAGTATTTATGTCTTTCAAAAATAGCCTTAAATCCCTCATCAGCATTTCTTTCATATGGAAGAACTTGAGGATATAGACTTTCATACAATAATTTTCTGCCAAATTTTTCCCAAAGGAAATTATTTATAAATTGCAGAATTTCTGATTCAGTTTTCTTAATAAAAAATATTAAAAAATATCTAAATGTTAAATCTGTATTTTCCTCAATATTCCATTCAATATAGGGGTCATGTTTGAATAGAGTATGTTCAACTGGCTTATAATTTCCAAATCCGTATGATAACCGAGGAATCTCCTCAAAATCTCTTGATTTTAGATTAAAATCAATGAAAGTTTGAAAAGGACGATTTCTTCCAAGAGTTTTTAAATCAGGAATGAAAGCAAACGCATATTTTTCCTTTTTATATATAATAACTGGAGAACGATAGACATGATCTCCAATAACATAATTTTCTCCGGGACTGAGGTGGGGAGTCCAAGTAAAATCAGGATTATTTTCTAACAAGATCGCATAATTAACAAGGATTTTTGATATAGATTGCCTCTTTTTATTGGACATTTTATATCTAATGTGAATAATGTCATTCTCTTCAAGACAATAATCTAGGTTTAGTAAAAAATCTTCATTATCTAATTCATAATATAATTTCTTTTTGGTTCTTTTCCTATAAGACAATGATTGTGAATGTGCTATATCTTTTGTCCAAATATTTAATGTGCTGAAACCATCATTACTGCCAATTATAGGAATCCAATAATTACCATCCTTTATCTCGATTCTTTCAGATGTTATATTATCTTTATGATCTATGATAATCCTAATTTTTTCTCTTTCTAGAATCTCTCGGCTTACTCTAAACACCAATTAGTTTTTTAATTAATATATAGTAAAAGGAAAAATAAAAGATAAATTAAATATTTTAAATATTTATGATTCCTTCGATTGAGTGGGTTAATAACAAGGTTAAGATGATTGATCAAACTCTTCTTCCATTTGAACTTAAATTCCTTGAATTTGATAATTATAGAGATGTCGCAACTGCTATTAAAATCATGAATATAAGAGGAGCACCAGCTATAGGTGTCGCAGCTGCTATGGGATTGGCCCTTGCGGCTATTGAATATAAAATATTGCCAAAAGAAAAGTTTATTGAAAAAATGGGATGGGCTGTGGATGTTATAAGAAATACTAGACCAACAGCTTCAAATTTATTCTGGGCAGTAGATAGAATTTGGAAAATAATAAGCGAATATCCAGACAATCCAACAAATTTATCTGAAATAATAATAGAGGAAGCTCAACTTATGGCTCAAGAAGATATTAATGTCAATAAAGCAATAGGAAAAAATGGTTCTACTTTATTAAAAAATGGAGATACTGTACTAACTCATTGTAATGCTGGCTCTCTAGCTACTGTTCAATATGGAACGGCTTTAGCTCCTGTTAGAGCTGCAATAGAGGAAGGAAAAAAAATTAACGTGATTGCGGATGAAACAAGACCTCGATTGCAGGGAGCAAGATTGACTGCTTATGAACTTCAATACGATAAGATACCAGTAAAGGTTATTTCAGATACATCATCAGGGTTATTAATGCGATTAGGAAAAATTGATAAAGTTATAGTAGGGACTGATAGAGTGACTTCTGATGCGGTTTTTAATAAAATTGGAACATATTTAGTAGCATTAGCGGCACAAGATAATAATATACCTTTTTATGTAGCTGCTCCTACTTCTACCCTTTCACTTCAAGAGACTATTGATGATGTAACAATTGAGCAACGAGATAGCAGTGAGGTCAGTAATGTTTTAGGAAAGGTTCAAATTGTACCTGATGGAGTTGAATGCTTAAATTATGCATTTGATATTACTCCTTTTCGATTGGTTACAGGAGTAATTACTGAAGATGGTGTTTTTACACATGAGGAACTTTTAAAAAAATATAAGAAATGATTTTGATTATAATTATTAATCTTTTAGTTTAAATCCACAACTAGTACAGTATTTATTTTGTTTGGATATTATCCTTTGGTCACAATTAGGACAATGATTAAAACCTTTTGTTTGAGAAATTGTGATTATTGGAAACATTTTGTTAAAGACCAGGATAGTGATAAAAAACCCAATAAAAAGGATAACAGAAAAAGATATAAATAAAATTTCTATTCCTTGAGTTAAATAAATAATGAAAGCGAAAATAAGGATACAAAAATAAATAAAAAATATAGTGAAAAAAATCAATAACCACTTAACTATTCTGTTTTCGGGCAGAATCTCTTCCACAACATAGTAATGTTTTGATTTACCGAATAGGATAACTTTTAATTCAATCATTAGAAAAAGAAACATTACAGCAAATGGTAACACTCCAATTGCGTTTGCTATTGCATCAAAAAATTTTGAGCTATTGATATATATAAAACTTGGTGTAATTACTGTTATTATTTGAATTAAAGACATTAGGAGCAATTTTTCTTTTGCTTGGTCTCGAGGGATAAGAGGTATTGATGAAATAATTGCATTTCCGGTATCTTCGATATTAAATAAACTATAAATAAGCATACCTGAGATAATAATATTAAAACCTAAAATTACAGCCCAATTATATATAAAATCTATATCTAGAGGAGTTCTCCCTCTAACTATACTTAGATTATAAGTAAATATAAAAAGAAAACCAAGTACAATTGGCATTATTATTGAGAGAAATGTTCTAAGATCTCGTGAGGCAATTAATAAATCCTTACGTAAATATGCTCTAGTAGGTTTTTTTAT
>JBHLKV010000153.1:1783-6960 GCA_048886305.1 Candidatus Hodarchaeota archaeon | reverse complement strand
GGTAAAATAATGCGCCCACCGCAGAGATCAGTCAAGTCTTCAACAGGGTTTGTACCGTACTTGTCTGCTTTCCCAGGGCGCTGGATTTTTTCAGCATAACTCGTAACTGTCTTAGCTCGTGTTTGAACAATACTTTCAGGAGAAATATTTTTTGCTATTTCAAAAAGAATTAGTTTAAGTAACTCAGCATATTTTACAAAATCTTTACGACATTCTTTATAAATGTTAATTTCCCTAATTATTTCTTCTTGATCCTTTTTCATTTTAATTCATTAGTATTTTTATTAGATTTTACAAAATTTTTATTTTTTAAGTATTGAATTTAACATATCCTTTAATTTATTATAAAATTCAGCCTCAGGCATAAGATATTTGTTCATAAATTGAATATCCCCTATTTCAAATTCTAATTTACTGGGCAATTGAGTCTCCTTTAGATACACACTGAAAAAGGGCTTCTGCTTTTTTAAGGCAAAGCTAATTTCTTTTCGCACATATTCTGAATCGATTATACGGGGTGTAATGAAAACGAGAAACGCACTACATCGTTCTAGATTATCCACGATTGAGCTTTTCCAATCCTCGCTTACAGGGATGCCTTCATCATACCAGATGTTTATACCAGTTTTATTGAGATAATCAATTATTGGATAAACTTGAAGTCTGTCTGTGTGAGAATAGCTGACAAAGACAAATGGACCATCGCCATCATACGCTTTAAAGGGCATCTGAAATTGCTGAGGATCCGAAAGAAAACTTTCATAAATCAATTCTTCAAGGGACGCAGTCTCGTTTACTTTAATCTCAATATTTTTGTTATCTGCATCTTTCAATATTTCCATAATGTCATGTTCTTTTTTGACAGCCTCAGAAAAGTGAAGCAATTTCTGTCGGGCACTATATGACTGCCCTTGGAACATATAACAAATGGAAAAGGAATCAGCTGTTGTAATAAGCACTGTGTGTTGACCAAACTTCACACGATCAAATGATTCAGAGAGAATCTGGTCGCAAAATGTATTGCAAGAGGATAGAAACTCACTAAAATAGGCGCTGTCAATTGTTACATCAGCAGTAAATGGATTGGATAATAAAATTATCCCATTTTTTGATATAATACTAAGCAGTATTGGTTGCTCAGCTTCCAATTTGGGGAGGTCGATTAACCTCTTTCTTACCATTGTCTCCATTTGTTCATTTAAGCGTGATAATTCCAGACGTTCCTCTAAGGGTGATTTCGATTCTTTTAATTTCTCCCACATTTCTAATTGTTTAAGCATTTGATCATGCTCATTTGAAATTTTTACAGCTAGCGGATTAAGCCCATATTTTTCGGCAATTTCTTGCCCTTCTGTCAATAATCGTCTAGCTTCTTCTAAATTTAATGAAAGTAATGCTAATTTGGCTTGTAGAAGGTAAGTTTCACCTAAAATCCAAAAAGAATGGGATTTATCAGACAAATTCAATAGTTGGGTAACAAGAGGTTTGATCTCTTCTAAAACTTCTACTTCATTAGTTATTTGTAAATCAGTTAGGAGCAGTTCACATAAATTTAGTAATGCATCTACATTAAGCTCTACATTAAGCTCTAAAACCTTATCTTCAAGGATTTGCTTTAAAATTTCTTCAGCTTTCCCCCGATTGAGAGCTCGAGAGCTTGTTTTTAATAGTAAAGCCTTATCAAGAAGATATATCGAATTTATCCGGGGATTATCTCTTAATTGGTTGTTCAATTGTTCTAAACCACGAAGAGAATTCTGTGCTCGTTCAAGATCGCCCTTATCAATTAATATTTGAATTAGAAAGTGATAGTTAAAAACTAGAATATTAAATATTCCTAACTCGCGGCAAAGTGCCATAGATTGTTCTATGCACTCTAATGCACGATCCAATTCTCCTTTCATTTTATAACATGAAGCTAAATTGTTAAAAGCATCAGAAAGATTAACTTTATTGTCAAGCTCTCTTAAAAGTTCTAAATTTTGCTCATAAAGTCTGATACTACGATCTAATTCTCCTTTAACTGTATAGATCTCTCCTAGAGCATTAAGAATGCTTGTTTTCATAAATTTATTGTTAAGCTTATTGGCAATTGTCAAGCTACGCTCACAATACAAAATACTCCGATCCAAATCACCTTTTAGACGATATAAATATGCCATTTTAAATAAAATTGCTCCTATCCACGTTTTATAACCACTTTCTTCGGCAAGCTCTAAACCTCGCTCCATGTATGCTAAAGCACGGTCAAAATCACCTTTTCGAATCATCAATACAGAGCCAATTGCATGCAAGGACTCAGCAATTTCCTTTTTAATACCAAATTCTTCTCGCAATGATAAACTGAGCTCAAACTGCTTTAATGCCTGATCTGCGTCCCCTCTTTCATCATAAACCCATCCTTTCAGAAGAGCTATATAAGCCTTTCTTTGCTTATATTCTGTTGGTAACTCTTCTTTTAAGAATTTCAGTAATTCTTCTCCCTGCTTAATATTCTCGTGAGCTTTATCTGTTTGATAAAGACATAATAGAGCAAAAGCCTTTATTAGTAAGATATCACCTGATAGCAGTTTTTTTCCTAATCCTAAACTCTCTTTATACGTTTGTTCGGCAAGTTTGACAACATCATTAAATAAACCTCGTTCTATTAAGAGCTCACACTTACACAGATTATATAAAACTATATCGTGAAGATTGTGTCCTCCTTTTTCTTCGAATTTCTTGATTAATAGTTCTGCTTCATCGAGTTTAGATACGTCAATGAGTTGCTTTATATGAATTAGTTCCTTAGGTTCTTTATGAGACACTAATATTTCACTCAATTAATAACTTGAAAGACTTACAATATTTCTCTTCAAATATAATTAAAATATTATGTTTTTTATAATTTTAAATGTGATTAATCTTGGAATCATTTTTTACTTATTAAGTACTGGATCCAGCATTCTGTTCAGCTTATTATAAAATTCAGGTTCAGGCAGGAGATATTTTTTCATAAATTGAATATTGCCTATTTCAAATTCTAATTCACTAGGTAACTCAGTCTCCTTTAGGTACACACTAAAAAAGGGCTTATGTTTTTTCAAGGCAAAACTGATTTCTTTTCGTACATATTCAGAATCTATGATATGAGGTGTTATAAATACGAGGAAAGCGCTACATCCTTCTAAATTTTCCACGATTGATTTTTTCCAATCTTCGCTGATAGGAATGCCTTCATCGTACCAGATGTTTATTCCCGTCTTATTGAGATAATCAATTATCGGATAAACCTGAAGTCTGTCTGTGTGAGAATAGCTGACGAAAACGTATTGCTCCTCCCCCTCATAAGCTTTAAATGGCATTTGAAATTGCTTTGGATCTGAAAGAAAACACTCATAAATTAGTTCCTCAAGAGAAACTATTTCATTTACTTTAACTTCCTTATTTTGGTTAGAAGCATCTTGTAATATTTTCATAATCTCAGAATCTTTTTCAACTGATCCAGAAAAGTGGAGCAATTTCTGCCTGGCGCTGTAGGACTGCCCTTCAAACATATAACAGATGGATAAGGAGTCAACTGCTGTGATTAACACTGTATGTTTACCAAATTTCATACGATCAAATGATTCAGAAAGAATTTGGTCGCAGAAAATATTACAGGAAGATAGAAATTCACTAAAAAAGGTACTATCAATTGTAATATCAGCTGTAAACGGATTGGATAATAAGATATTCCCTTCTTTTGACATAATGGTAAGAAGTACTGGCTGCTCAACTTCCAGTTTTGGGAGTTTTACTATACGCTTTTCCATCAACCCCTTCATTTGTTCGCTTAAACGTGATAGTTCAATACGTTCTGTTAAAGGTGCTTTCGATTCTTTTAGGTTTTCCCACATATCTAGTTGGTTAAGCATCTTATCATGTTCGTTTGAAATTTGTATGGCTAACTGATTAAGCCCATATTTTTCAGCAATTTGTTGTCCTTGAGCCAATAATCGTCGAGCATGCTCCAGATCATATGTTATTAAAGCAGATTTAGCTTTTAAAAGATAAGATTTCCCCAAAACCAAAAATGAACCTGATTTTTCAGCAATATCCGATAATTGAGTGATATATTGATTTAACTCATCCAATACTTCTAAATCTCCTGTTAACTGTAATTCCATGAGAAGTAAATCACATAGGTTAGGCAATGCACTTATCTGAATTTCATAATTAGTACTCTCATCTTCGAGAATACGTTTAAATATATCTTCTGCTCTGCCCCGATCGCGAGTTCGAGAACTATTTTTTAAAATTAAAGCTTTATTTAAAAGAAAAAGTATATTCAACCCCTTATCTTTCAATTGATTATTTAATTGTTCTAATTGGTCAAGATAATGCTGTGCTCTTTCAATATCCCCTTTTTCTATTAATATTTGAATTAAAAAATCATGAATCGAAGCTATATCTCTTAGAGTACCCCATTCATTTAATATTTCTAAAGATTTCTCTAAGTACTCTAAAGCACGATCTAATTCCCCTATCAATCTATACTCGCCCCCTAAATTATTGAGAAGAGATGCACTCATAACTTTATTCTTAAGTTCTTTAAAAATTTCCAAACTTTGCTCGTTAAGTTCAATAGCACGATTTAAATCGCCTTTAAAACCATACAAACCCGCCATAATCATAAGAATATGTGCAATAGTGAACTTTTTTTTAGTTTCTTTAGCAAGAGTTAATGCTTTTTCTACATATTCAAAACCACGGTTTAAATCACCCTTGAACATCCCAATGATCGCAGCAATATTATTAAGACTATAAGCAATTATAGTTTTATCATCATGTTCCTCTTGTAAGGCTAAACTTTGCTCAAAATAATGTAATGCCAGATCTAAGTCAGGGTCTTGAGAGGAAAAAGGAGAGTAAAAAGTGCCTTTGAGAAAAGCTATATAAGCCTCTCTTTGTTTGTAGTCTCTTGATTGTTTATTTTTTATGGTTTTTAAGAGTTCTTCTCCCTGTTTAAGTATTTCATCAGCTTTTTCAAAATTATTGATCATTAATAAACCATAAGCAATGTTCATTAATGCATCAACAGATAATAGACTTTTTCCTAATCCTAAACTCTCTTTATACGTTTGTTCAGCAAACTCGAAAAGCTCTTTAAATAAACCTTGCTGTAACAAAATATCACAGTTGAGTAAATGCCATGA
>JBHLKV010000153.1:0-1683 GCA_048886305.1 Candidatus Hodarchaeota archaeon | reverse complement strand
AGCATGAGATATTTTCTCATAAATTGAATGTCCCCTATTTCAAATTCAATTTCGCTGGGTAATTGAGTTTCTTTCAGGTAGACACTAAAAAAAGGCTTTTGTCTTTTCAATGCGAAACTGATTTCTTTCTGTACATATTCTGAATCTATTATACGGGGTGTAATAAATACAAGAAATGCGCTGCATCGTTCTATATTTTCCACGATTGAGTTTTTCCAATCCTCACTTACAGGAATTCCTTCATCATACCAAATATTAATTCCTGTTTTATTAAGATAATCGATTATTGGATAAACCTGAAGCCTGTCTGAGTGGGAATAACTAACGAAAATAAATGGCCCATCTTCCTCATACGCCTTAAATGGCATTTGAAATTGTTCTGGATCAGAAAGAAAACTTTCAAAAATTAATTCTTCAAGGGAAGCTGTCTCGTTTACTTTAACTTCAATATTTTTATTTCTGGCATCTTTTAATATTTCCATAACGCCAGGTTCTTTTTTAATTGTTTCAGAGAAATGGAGTAATTTCTGCCGGGCACTATAGGACTGCCCTTGAAACATATAACAAACGGAAAAAGAATCAACTGAAGTAATTAACACCGTGTTTTGACCGAACTTTACTCTGTCGAAAGTTTCAGAAAAAATTTGGTCGCAAAAAGTATTACAAGAAGACAAGAACTCGCTAAAATAGTTGCTGTCAATTGTCAAATCAGCGGTAAATGGATTAGATAATAATACATTCCCCTCTTTAGTCATAAGAGTAAGCAATATTGGTTGTTCGGCTTCTAATTTAGGAAGACTTACCACTCTTTCTCTTACCATTCTCTCCATTTGTTCATTTATATGTGATAATTCCATGCGTTCAGTCAATGGTGCGTTTGAGTCTTTTAATTTTTCCCATATTTCAAGTTGTTTCAGTAATTCATCATGTTCATTTGAAATTCTCATAGCTAATGGACTAAGACCATATTTCTCGGCTAAATCTTGTGATTTAGCAAAAAGTCTCCGTGCTTTATTAATATTTAATGTAAGCAACGATACTCTCGCTTGTAGTAAATAAGTTTCAGCTAACAACCAATAAGAACGAGTATTTTGAACAATACTCGACAATCGAGAAATATAGGTTTGAAATTCATCAAGTATTTCTGGATCATTCGTAGCATTTAATTCGAACAGAAGCAATTCACATAAATTAAGGAGAGATCTTAAAATAATTTCAATAGGTGAGGCTTCATCTTCAAGAATTTGTTTAAAGATTTCTGCAGCTTTGCCCTTATTAATGATACGAGAGCTCTTCTTCAATATTAAAGCTTTATTAAAAAGGATACTTAAATTAATTTGTTTGCTTTTCAATTCAATATTCATTTGTTCTAATTGGTTAATATACTCCTGTGCTTTTTTGAGGTCACCTTTTTCAATTAATATTTGAATTAAAGAATCGTGAGCAATAGCTACTTCCTTTAAAAGCTTTAACTCATTAAATATCGCTAAAGATTGTTCTGAGCACTCTAAAGCACGTTCAAGTTCTCCTTTCATTTTATACATATCGGATAAGTTATTGAGAATAGCAGCGATATAAGGTTTGTTATTTAGTTCTTTGAAAATTACTAGACTCTGCTTATAAAGTTTAATACAAAGGTCTAAATCCCCTTTAATTTGATAACAAAGAGCCTTTAGAAAAAGA
>JBHLKV010000152.1:0-6997 GCA_048886305.1 Candidatus Hodarchaeota archaeon | reverse complement strand
GTTAATTTTGTAAGTATTTTAAGTAATATTTTAACAGAAAATCCTCGATACTTCTCAGACAAACTTAAAAACCTCTTAAATGAATTAAATAAAATTGAGAAGAAGAATATTCAGATATTTAATTTATATTCACAAATTGAACAAATATATCAATTAGAAAGAGATACATGCCTTGTTTTAGAAAAGGTAAAAGTAATTGATCCATTTGTTTCGGTTGAACCTTTTAAAGAGAATTTAATCTTTAACACAGAAAAAAATCTTAATAAGCTACATGATTTTAAAAATTTAATTAATGATGTTTCAAAAAAATACCAAAAATATCAAAGAAAACTCTTAAAATTACATTCTGGGCAATTAATTGATTATTTAGAATCATATCGTACTGAATTTATCGATTGTAAAAATAAGAATATCCAAAAATTCGACGATTTATTAGACAATATGATAAGCAAAGCGTTTGAAGATTATAACTTAGAAGCCATTGAAGTTTTAGATACATTAAGCGACTTTATACGGATTGACATTTATAACGATAATATTATCCAGAAGTTTGAAATTGAACGTGAAGATCTAATGAAATTAGATGATTTATTAAAGAATTTCATTGATAATCTATTTAAAAAGCCTCTTCTTAAAAACCTTGAATCTGGATATTATAAAAAATTGATGTCGTTTATTTCAGGGAAACATACAGAATTTGATAATTACATCTCGAAATATATCAACCGTTTATTAAACGATTTTGAAGATTTCAGAAGTAAGAATGTCCTTTCAATTGAAGAACAGAGAAGTCAGTTTAGCTCTAAATTAAAGCCAAATCTTCAAAAACTTGTTGATATGAGCTTTACACTAAATGAAGAATATGTACCATATCCCCTTTTTATAGATATTGATATTCAAAATCATAGTTTTAAAGTAAATAATCCTGATCATATAACTCTCACAATAGAAAATCCTAATTTAACTGATATAAAAAATATAAAGATATATTTCTTTATGCCTAACTCATTTCAATCGAAATTAAAATTTCTAAGTTTAAATAAGTTAAAAGCTAATGAAAGGAGAAAGTTAAAGATAAAAATTATCCCTAAGGAAAAAGGAATTTTCCCTTTTATGGTAATGATTGAATATCAACATTCAAATAAGACTTTCTGGATGCCATCAATTAAACTTAAATTAGAAGTTGAAGAAATTATAAAAATTGAGAATCCTAAATTGCTAAGCTATGATTTTCTTAATATGGATAACTTTATGCAAATATTAAGATTAATGAGAAGTTTATATTAATTCTATTATTTTAAACTAACTTTTTAACTGAACATTTTATAATTTGAAATATAAAATTATTTGTAATTGAATATATTCTTTTAACTTAACAATGAGTGAAAAAGATCTAAAAGGAGAAGATCCTAATAAATCTCAAGACAATGCAGATGAAAGCAAATTAGAATGGTTATATTGCCCAATATGTGGAAATGAACTCCCAAAAATCAAAAATCTGAAATTTTGTATAAAATGCCGAACAAATATTACGTATATTAAGAAACATAAAAAATTTCCACCAAGAACGATACCTAGACAACATATTAGGACTATATCTTATCCCGAATACTACCCTTCTAAAATTCATTATGGAATTGAAAAAATTTCTGATGAAAATATCACCAAAACAAAAGATTTGAAATTGTGGGGGACACTTACTTCTCTTGGTTTACCAATAGGAGCATATATAATTATGAATTTTGTTGTAGCAGGTTTTTTTGTGATGCTAACCTTTTTTACTACTGATTTAGACAGTTTAATTGATTTACTGTACAATCCATTCTTTATAATCTTTTCATCTTTTTTTGAATTAATCTTTATTATTGTACCTGTAATATATGTTGGAAAGTATCTCCAAACACCTTCCTTTGAAAACCGATTAATTTTATTGGGATTTACTTCCCGAGGATATGAGAGAAAAGGAATTCAAAAAGAAGTGCTAATTGGTTTAGCTTTTGCTGTAATTGGAATAATAGTTGTAGTTATGTCTTCAATATTTATAGAAATCATATTAGAAATAATTTTTGGAGTTGAAATTGTACGAGATGTTAGTGGTGCTACAAGTGACGTCGAAATAATAGTTTCATCATTAGATATTTTCAGTTTGATTATCTTTGCTATCTTAATGATTTTAATTATAGGAACATCTGAGGAAATACTGTTTAGAGGATTTATGCAAAAGGGATTAGTACGGAATTTAGGAAATATTTGGGGTATTATAATTTCAGCATTAATATTTGCATTTATCCATTTAATTGGAATTTTGTTTATTGCCTCAGAATCTCCATTAACTTATATAATTTCATTTTTTTTGTCATTTGTTCCTTATTTCTCCATTTCCTTAATGATAGGCTGGCTTTATTATTGGAGAAATGAAAATTTAATTGCAGTGGTTATAACTCATGGAGTATATGATGCTATAACAATAACTTTAGCGTTCATAGTTTATGGAATGGCTTAAAATTTTAACCAACTTGAAAGATGAGTATCTTAAATATATTCAAATCAAAAACAAAAGGAAAGACGGCTAAAATAGGAATAGGCTTAGGAACCTCACAGTTACATAATAATAAAGTATTCAATGCTACAACTCAATTTCTTGCAGAGAATGCTTCAAAAATATATCTTTATGGGACAAAAGACTCAATTGAACAAATAAGAAATACAGAATTATATAATGAATACGAATCTAGGATTTCATTAATCGGAACAGATAAACCAGAGAAAGAAATGGTGGAGAGTATTAGAAGCAAAAAATTAAATGGAATTATTCGCGGGGCTCAAGATTCCCATCAATTTCTTAATATAGTTAAAAAAATTTTGGACGTTAAAGAAATAAATCGGTTAGCACTATTAGAAACATCTAATGGAATTCAATTTTTTTTTGGACCAGTAGGTATAGATGAGTGTAATAGCTTAGAAAAGAAAATTAATTATATAAGAAAAGCTATAAATGAATTTACAAACTTAAAAATTGAGCCAAAAATTAGCATTTTAAGTGGTGGGAGAAAAAGCGATTATGGGAGAGACAAAATTGTAGATAAAACAATTGATATTGCTAATAAAGTAGTCAAATTTATACAAGAAGAATATCCTAAAATAAAAATTTCCCACGATGAAATTTTAATTGAAAATGCTATTGAGAAAGGTTCAAATTTAGTTATCGCACCAGATGGGATCTCCGGTAACCTAATCTATCGAACATTAGTTCACCTGGGTGGAGGAAAAGCGTATGGAGCAATTTATATGGGATTAAATAATACTATAATAGATACTTCAAGAGTAGGAAACATATCTGAAATTCAAGGAGCATTAATTTTAGCAATAGCATTATCAAAATAGATTTATTAATTGTATTATTTTTGAATAAAAACTTTTGAAAAAAACACTTTATCCTTATCTATTTTAATTGTTTCACCAACAATTCTAAATTTAGCTTTTAATTTAACATCTCTATGCGAAATTATGTCATTCGTAAGATCTAATTGTTTTGAACTATGGTTTGAATGGATGCTACCGACATAGACATCAACATTACCCGGTTCTACAACGTATTCCATATTTTCATTATAAAATCCCAGTTGCTTCATTGAAACAATAAATTTTATTGTAGCAATTTCTTCAGGCTCCAACGTTATTCGTTTAAAACCTACTAATTCTTCAATAGGACGAGTAATAGTAGCCTCTCGATCATGAAAATATAATTGAATTACCTCATCTCCACGATATTTACCTATATTTTTAACTTTTAAGGAAATTTCAATATCATCATTAATATCAACTTGAGGTCTATTGATCCTTAAATCACTATATTCAAATTGGGTATAACTTAAACCATATCCAAATGGAAATAAAGGCTCTGTATTCTCTTCAACATAATTCCAAGTTGCGACTGATAAATTCCCAGTTGGTTTATTGCTATGAAAAATGGGAATTTGTCCTACATTACGAGGAATAGAAATCGGTAATTTTCCTCCGGGATTATAATCTCCAAATAACACATCAGCAACAGCCTCAGCTCCTTGTTCACCTGGTAACCAAGCTTCTAAAATTGCAGGAATGCGTTCCTTTTCCCATGCAATTGATAATGGACGACCGTTAATTAATATTAACACAATTGGTGTACCTGTGGCGTAGATTTCCCGTACTAAATCTGCCTGCACACTTGGTAACGTAAGTCTAGAACGATCACGATATTCACCACTTGTGCAATCTTTGATCATTCCTGATTTTCCTCCCATAACAAGAATCACAATATCTGCTTTTCTGGCAATTTCAATTGCTTCAGTAAATCCGTCCTTATTGTAATCAAGAATTTCACACCCTTTAGCGTAATATATTTGTGTATTATTAGAAACTTTTTGTTTTATAGCTTCTAATATGCTATTGATATCGTAAATACTACGAGTAAATGCATCTTTATCAACACTTTCTAGTAATTCTCTGTAAATAGATGCTGTTTCTTCATCAAGATCACCTAAAGTGGTTACATCAGCAAAAGAACCTTCAAATTGACTCACAAAAGCATAATCACCAAAAAGATTTCGTATGCTATTAGCATTTGGACCAATAATAGCAAGGGAATTTATATTTTTTTTAAGAGGTAAGAGATTCTTCTCATTTTTTAGCAGTACCATAGATTTAAGCGCTATCTTTTTGGCCAGAGCCTTAGCTTCTGGATCCAAAAATAATTTTACAATAGCTTCTGGATTATCATCTACATACGGATTTTCAAATAAACCGAGCTCAAACTTCTTTGTTAGAATACGAGTAACAGATCTATTAACTAATTCTTCATTTATTCCTCCATTTTTAACGGCTTTAAGGAAACCCCTTCCATATCCCGCGGTTCTGGGAAGTTCTACATCAAGACCTGCCTTTATTGCTAGTATTCCTGCTTCAGTTGGATCCTTAGCTATTCGGTGTAATAAGCAATTTAATTCAAGTGTAACATAGTCCGAAACCACCATACCAGTAAAATCTAATTTATCCCTTAGCAAATCTGTTAATAATTCATGTGATACCCCACATGGAATTCCATCAATTTCATTATAAGCATTCATAATTGAACCAATATTGGATTCCACTATTGCTGCTTCAAATGGTTTTGCATATACTTCAAGTAACTCTCTTTTGGGGATAAATGCTGGTCCCCAATTTCTCCCTCCCTGTGGTAACCCATAACCCAAAAAGTGTTTCCCTGTAGCAATAATTCCTGTCTTAAGTGATTCGCCTTGTAATCCCTTTATATACGCAACACCCATACGAGATACTAAATATGGGTCCTCTCCAAATGTTTCTTCTGTCCGACCCCATCTTGGATCACGAGATATATCAAGAACGGGAGAGAGAGCTTGATGAGCACCAACATTACGCATTTGCTTACTAATTACCCTTGTCATAGCTTCAACTAACTCTGGATCCCATGTAGAAGCGACTCCAATGATTTGTGGAAAAACCGTCCCTTCTCGTGATGTAAAGCCACTTAAACATTCTTCATGAACTATTGCCGGTATTCCTAACCTAGTTTTTTCTTTTAAAAATTTTTGTATGCCATTAGCAATTTTAGCAGATTCTTCAGAAGTGAGATTCATTAAACCTCCAATCCGAGAAATTTGACCAATACCATGCTTAAAGCATTTTTCCATTTTTTCAAGCGATAATCTACTTGTCTTTAATACTGCCTTTGGGTATTGAGACCCTAGTTGAGCGACCTTTTCTTCAATAATCATTCTTGAGAGGAGATCATCCACCCTTTTTTCAATTGGTTGAGACGGATCTAAATAAAGTTTTTTATCATCTGAATTCATATCATTTCAACTTTCAATAAAAAAATCCCAAAATTCCAATTATATTAGTAAATATAACTTTCCTTTAAAAAGTAATAAATATAATTATTGATCGTGAAATTTAGGTTTCACGTACTTTCAAAAGAAAAAGAAAAAAGGTTTTAAAATTAACTAAGTGCTCCTACAAAAGCCGCAAGAAGTACAATTATCCCCCCAATAAGCATTCCGAAAATTATTAAGAAAACTCCAATTACCCCTAAGATAGCAGGAGTATAATGAATCGGTCTAAACCCTAAAAATATAGCTATTATAGCAATTATAAGTCCAATAATTGATCCAGCTATACCCAACAATCCCCATCTAAATAATCCAAAGCCAGCTAAATTTAAAATGGCTTCAATCACTCCCACTATTCCCCCAACTATGGCTAATCCGCGCATAGTTTTATCGGCTTCTTGAATTTTGCTAAACATAAGATCACAAATTGATTTAATTTTATAATGAAATAGCTTTTATCTACTTAAAAATCTATACCATACTATCCATTAATAATATAATAAGAAAGTAAAATGGGAGAGGGGGGACTTGAACCCCCGACCACTCGGCTTCTGAAAGCTCTGCAAATGCAGAGATTACCCCAGCCGAGTATCATTCCAAGCTAGACTACCCTCCCTTTACTAAATAGGCTAATATCTTTAAAGATTCTATAAATTGACTCTTTTAGTAAAGAGATAATCAAGAAATTAAATGATGAATTTTATATAAACTCTTAATTAGGTAATAAAAAATAATATTATAAAAAAGTCTTACCGAATTATTATAGAGTGATCTTTTTTTAGATACTCTAATAATTGTTATCAATTACTAATTTTTGCTAATTAGCTAGGTTTTCTTTGCCAAATTTTTATCGATTCATAAATAAATACACAAGTGCAAAAAATTATAAAAAACAGAAAAAGGAGACTCCCTGGACTGGTAATAAACACGTCACCATATATAATCGCAAGAAATACATATCCTAAAACACCCAGAATATTAATGACTAAATATATAGAATATCGGGGGATCATAAAAGGTCCTAAGCGAAAATAAAACCCTAACACACCCTTTTTTACACCTTCCTTTACATAATATTTTCCATCTTCATCGTTTTTTGAAATAATCCC
>JBHLKV010000151.1:0-7086 GCA_048886305.1 Candidatus Hodarchaeota archaeon | reverse complement strand
TTTTCATCTAATAAATATATAACAAGAGATCGTAAGGTTGAAAAGGCAAATCCACCGCCGATTACTACTATATTTTTCCCTTTCATTTCTTCAATTGGCCAACCATTACCTAACGGACCTCTCACTCCGACGATATCTCCTGTATCAACGTTGTGAAAGCCTGTTGTAACAGTACCCATCTTTTTTATTGTAAACATAATTGAGCCTTCTTCAGTTGGAGATGAGGCAATACCTATTGGGCATTCTCCTTTTCCAATTAAACTAATTTCAGCAAATTGTCCTGGAATGTAATTAAAACTTTTCAAATCCTCATCTTTTTTAAATACCAATTCAAGCGTTTTTATATCATTTACTTCATTCTCTGAGACAATTTTTTTAACTGAAGTAATCACAGGGATATACGGATTAGGCACTAACTTTTTCCTCCTTTTTTAGTTCAATTTTTTTAATTTTTTCAATAATTGTTCTAAGATCGTTATTAACTGGGCATAATTGAATACACCGACCACACCCAACACATCCTAATGTTTCATAATTCTCAGGATAATAGCAAAATTTATGTAAAATCCTATTTCTACAGCGTTCAATGCAGCTATCACGAGGATTATGACCACTGGTATGAAGTGAATATAGACAGAATTGGCAAGTATCCCAAATTCTAATTCTTCTTCCTCGATTATTGTATTGATCATTATCATCAATTACATCAAAACAAGTGCATGTCGGACACAAGAATGAACATGTACCACATCCCATACAAATTTCACTAATTTCTGCCCAGATTGGATGTTCAAAATTGGGATCAAGAACTTTTTCAATATCTTTTAAATCTAATTTGGTAACAATGGATTCTTCTGCTTTTTTAGATAAATCATTGGCTTTTTGCACATCTTTTTTAGTCGCATTCTTTAACCACAGTAATTTTTTCAATAAATCTTTACCTTTTTCACTTATGCCCTCTACTAAATATCCTTCACCTAAATCTACTAAAAAGATATCCATATCATCTTTTTGAAAAGGATGACCTTCTACTGAGGTACAAAAACAAGTAGTCTTTGGACCATTACAACCAATTCCAATTATTATTGAATTTTCTCTTTTCTTCAAGAAGATCTCATCTTGATAATCCCCAAATGCAAAAAAATCTTCCATAAGTACAAATGCATGAGCATCACAGGGTCTAATTCCAAAAATAATGTTCTTCTCATCTAAATCTTTACGTTCGATAATCTCTGTAACATCTTTTCCATCAGTTTTATATTCAAATAATACCTCCATTTTTGGAAACAGGATCTCTTTTGGTGGGACTTTTGAATTAAAATAATCTAATACAATATCATCCGGATTTAAAACTTTTTTAAATACTAAATTACCCTTTTCTTTTATTGGAGCATAAAAATTGTATTCTTCTGTTAATTCAATATAAAGCTTCCCTAATTCATTTTTCATTAACAATTTTTGATCTATTGTTAATCACCTTTTTAATCTTCTTCTAGCATAAATTCTTCTGCATCATCCGTCCTAAAATCCATCATGGGTGGAAGTTTCTTAGAATCTATGCCTGATGTAAAATTAAATCTTTCTTTTACTATTTTTTCTAATTTTCTCGTAATTAAATTTAAATCAATACCCATAGGGCATACACTACTACAAGCACCACATGCTACACATCGACCTGCTAGATGCATAGCTCTCACTAAATGAAATACAATTATATCAGATAAATCTGTTGTTTTCCCAAACCAGATAGGTTTATTCTGATCAACAAAACATAAATTACAATAACACATTGGACATGCTTCTCTACAAGCATAGCATTTAGTGCATGTTTCTAATGACTCTTTAATGTATTCCCATTTCTCCTCAGCTGATTTTGATTCAAATTCAGTTAAATCGTCAAAATCATCATCTACAGAACTTATTTCTGAACACTCACCCACACAAGTTTCTTTTAATTCTTCTACTGTTGGGGGTGACTTAATTTTGCAAACCTTGCATAATTCATTGATATACTCATCATAAGGAAATTTTTGTTCAAAATCCTTTCCTTTTATTATTATATCCTTATCAGATGTTGAAACTTCTAAAATTTCTCTCTCGCCAATTTCCTTTTCGATTCTTTTTCGATTTATTATTCCATTACAAGGAATTCCAATCATCTTAATATTTTCTAAATTAATTTGATTTTCCACGGATAGATGAATTAATGCCCGTCCAACACATCCCTTTGACACTATTCCAACTTTCAAATCTCCTTTTTCAGGATCAATGAGTTGAGGTATTCTAGGGACTAGATATTTAGCTAAATTTACATAACATAGATTATTCCAAATTAATTTCTCAACATCTTCCTCTTTAGTTATTATTATTGGTGCAGAACTTAAGGGAACTGTCCCTTTTGTATACCCTATTATTACATCTACTTCATTTTCTTTTAGGAGTCTTCTAGCGGTTTCTCTCATTGAAACTTCAATTTCCTGATTTTCTGTCTCAATTCCCATAATCATCACCATTTCTTTTCAAATTTTTTATTGGGTCCTAATTTTTTAACTATATTTGTAGCTTTTTTAATCAATGTGGCAAAACGTTCCCCTTCGGCGGCAGAAGCCCACATAAAATTAACTCTACCAGGTTCTATACCAAAAAATTCTAATAACTCTTTTATAATAGCAAATCGTCTTCTTGCTACTAAATTTCCGCTAATATAGTGGCAATCACCGGGATGGCAACCTGAAACAACAACTCCATCCCACCCATCCATCAAACTCTTAATAATAAAATAAGGATTTACTCTACCTGAACATGGAACCCTTACAACTCTAATAGTAGGGGGATATTGAATCCTACTAACTCCTGCTAAATCTGCTCCAGCATAAGAGCACCAATTACATAAAAATGCTATGATTTTTGGTTCCCATTCTTTATTTATCTTTTCTTCTTGTTTTGTTTGTATAGTCATCTTTTTAACACCTCCCTGTTATCATCGCAAATATTTGTTCTCCCGAGAAGCCCAGAACATCTATTGCAGCACATCTACAATTTCCTGAACAAGCTCCACAGCCTTTACATAAAGCTTGGTTAATTTGTGCAATTCTTCCAAATCTTCGGTCATCAATTAACTCTATTGCATTATATGCACAATTCTCTACACACATACCGCAACCTATACATCTTTCTGGAATAACCTTGGCAGTCTTACCTTCAGCTTCTATCTCATCTTTAGATAATATGGTACAAGCTCTTGAAACAGCAGCATTTGCTTGGGCGATAGAATCTTCAATTGTTTTCGGACAATGCGCTAAGCCTGCTACGAACACACCTTCAGTAGCGAAATCTACAGGGCGTAGCTTAACATGAGCTTCTAAAAAGAAATTATCATCATTAAGAGGAACTTTCAACATCTTGGCAAGCTCTTCGTTTTCCTCTCGGTTTGCATATATTCCAGCACTTAAAACTAATAAATCAGAATTAATATATAACTTTTCTTTTCGTGGAGTAGAAACTTCAATTTTTAATCCAGAGTCTTCTGGAATTACTTCTGGGGGATTATCTTCATCATATTGCAGGAAAATAATTCCCTTCTCGCGTGCTTTACGATAATATTTTTCCTTAAATCCATAAGTTCGAATGTCTCGGAATAATACTGTTATTTCTTGATTTGGATTTTTTTCTTTAGCTAATAGCGCGTTTTTAATTGCTTCAGCACAGCACATTTTACTACAGTAAGGATGCTCATCATTTCTTGAACCTACACATTGAATCATTACAACTGATCTTTTATTTGTTGCCTTATCATTATTTAACATCTCTTCGAATTCAGACTGAAGGATTACATTATCATTATTCCTATACAAATATTCTTTAGGTTGATATTCTTTTGCACCTGTTGCTACAATTACTACTCCATGATCGAATTCTGTTCTTTCTTTTTGCTTTCCATAGATAATTGAAGTCTTAAAATTACCAATATATCCATCAATATTTTCAATTTCAGCATTTGTATAAATGTGAATAAATTTATTTGAATTTACTTTCGATATTAAATCGGTTAAAAACTCTTGAACATCACCACCTTCAAGGGTATGATATATATACCTAGCAAAACCTCCTAATTCTTCTTGTTTTTCGACTAAAAATGTCTCATACTCTTGGCTAGCAAAATTTAAAGCAGCAACCATACCACTTATTCCTCCTCCAACAACCAATGCTTTAGGAGTAACAGGTAATTTTATCCTCTCAATAGGCTCTATTTCTCTCGCTTTATTTACTGCCATTCGTACTAAGTCTTTAGCTTTTTCTGTTGCCTTTTCTGGCTCATTCATATGTACCCAAGAACATTGATCTCTAATATTTGCCATTTGAAATAAATACCTATTTAATCCTGCTTCTCTAATAGTCTCTTGAAATAAAGGCTCATGAGTTCTAGGAGTACATGATGCAACAATAACACGATTAAGATGATATTCTTTTACCTTATCTTTTATTATCGTCTGAGTATCTGCTGAACAAGTATATAAATTACGATCTGCCATAATAACATTAGGAAGAGTGGAAGCATATCTTGTCACTTCTGGAACATCCACAAATCCTCCAATATTGATTCCACAATGACAAATAAATACTCCGATTCTAGGAGGTTGTCCATTTACATAAATTTCAGGAGGTAGAGTTTTTTCTGTTATTAATGTGCCTTTCTTTTCATATAAAAGTTGGTTAACACAACCTGCAGCAGCGCTAGCTTGTGTTACAGTATCAGGAATATCTTTTGGTGAAGAAAATGCTCCACAAGCAAAAACACCTGGTCTTGATGTCTGGACTGGATTAAATATATCAGTTTTAGCGAAACCAAATTCGTTTAATTCAACACCAAATTTTTCTGCGAGATACTTATTATCATTAGGAGGATTTAAACCAACAGCAAGGACTACCATATGGAAGTCTTCTTCTATCACTTTCCCATCTTCAGTTTCATACCGTATCCTTAAATCTTTAGTTTTTGGTACTTCATTAATCGATGAGATTCGATTTCTTATGTATTGAACCCCATATTCCTCTTGGGCTCTAATAATATATTTATCAAAATCTTTTCCATACGCTCTTACATCCATGCTAAAGATCGTCGGTTTTATTTGATGCATATGCTCATGGGCAATTACTGCCTCTTTCGCCGTATACATACAACAAACGGAAGAACAATACGGTTGCCCATTTCCTGTATAATCACGGGAACCAATACATTGAAGAAAGGCTACTTTCTCAGGAACGTCTCCATCTGAAGGACGTAGAACCCTACCTGCATAAGGACCACTTGCACTTAAAATACGCTCAAATTCTATACTAGTAACTACATTCTTAAATTTTCCATATCCATACAAATTAGCTTCTGGCGGAATATATTCGTCAAAACCAGGTGATAAAATTATAGCTCCAACATTAATATTGACTTCTTCATCCTCTCGCTCATATTCTACCGCTTTGGCTTTGCAGACCCCTGAACAGATCCCACAACCAATGCAATATTCTTTATTAATAGCATATACGAGTGGTACTGCTTGCGGATATTTAACCGAAGTTGCAGCATATTTTGCTAATCCCTCATTGAAGATATCAATTGCTTCAACAGGACATTCGCGACCACAGACTCCACATCCAGTACATTTTTCAGGATTTATATATAATGACCTTTTCTTAATCTTAACGTTAAAATTACCTGCTTCCCCAGAAACATCTAGAACTTCGCAATTTATGCTCAAATCGATATTTTGGTGCCTTCCTGTCTCGACAAGCTTAGGTGAAACAATACACATGGCGCAATCATTTGTGGGGAAAGTTTTATCAAGTTGTGCCATTACTCCACCTATACTAGTGGTAGACTCAATTAAATACACTTTATAGCCGGAATTAGCTAAATCTAAGGAGGCTTGTGATCCACCTATTCCAGCACCAACAACCATTACAGCTCCGACTTTTTCCATATCGTTTCTCCTCTATATTCTCATAAAAATAGGAGTATTTCCTATAATTTCTTGAAAATCAACTTGACTTCTACCTTTCAAAATTAACATATGCTCTAAAATTATACTTGGATCAAGGTTCAATTCAATACCTAAATCTTTTACTGATTTAGAATCTTTTTCTAATGCCAATAATATTCTATGGCGTTCAAATTCTTCCTTTATTGCTTGATCCATTAACACATCAAATTTCTCTTCGGGAATTTTTTCACCATACACATTTTCATCCTCAATAATCTTTCTCTGCCTTCCTACTAAAGCTCTCATTCTGTTAGTACCTACCGCTACTCTAATTGCTCTTACTTTCTCTAATAAATCTTGATCAGGAACATCTCCACTTAAGGGAGATGGACCAAGAGCTTTAATATCTTCAACAAATTTGGAAACTACTTCACCAAATCTAACTCCTTCCGAAGCAGAAACCCAATCTAATCTTATTCTGTTATCTAAACCAACGAAACTTAAAAATTTCTTTGTCATATCGAATTTTCTTATAGCTTCATAATTACCTTCAAGATAATGACAATCCCCAATATGGCAACCCATTACATAGACACCATCAATTCCTAATTCAAGAGCTTGAATAACAAATTTGGGGTCGACACGACCACTACACATAACTCTAATTACTCTCATATTAGGAGGATATTGTATTCTACTCACTCCTGCTAAATCGGCACCCGCATAGGAGCACCAATTACATAAAAAACCTAATAATCTTGGTTCAAAACTCATCCTATTTTCCTCCATATGCATATATTTCTGATAAGATCTGATCATCTGTAAAATGTTTAATAACTATAGCGTTATTAGTGCAAGTCGCTCCACACACCCCGCAACCTTTACATAAAGCTTCAATAATCTCGATCTCGTCGTCTTCGTTCTTTGTTATAGCGTGAAATGGGCAAACTTTAATGCATATTTCACAACCCGTACATAAGCTCTTATTGTATTCAGGTAAACTTGATGTGGCACCCTCTACTTCAATTGTCTCATGAGATAAGATTGTGCTGGCTCTAGATGCTGCCGCGTAGCCTTGAGATATTGTTTCTGTTATATCAACAGGCCATTT
>JBHLKV010000150.1:0-7098 GCA_048886305.1 Candidatus Hodarchaeota archaeon | reverse complement strand
AATTTTGACTGATACGTTAGATCTGCTATTTTTTGAAAGATGGTTTTAACGCCTTCTCCTGTTAATGCAGAGGTTTCGAAAAAAGGAGCACTTAGTTTTTCACTTAAATGATCAGCCATAGGATGGATAATCTTTCTCTCATCTTTTAGATCTATTTTGTTACCAACTAAAATACGGGGAATACCACTAAGACCATATCGAACTGCCGAATTATACCAATTGTTTACATTAGAAAATGAACTTGAACGTGTAATATCATATACAAGTATCATTCCATCTGCTCCATTAAAATATGGGCGATGTAGCATGTAAAATTGCGGTTGTCCGGCGATATCCCAGAACATGAGAAATACATCAACATCAGTTCCTTTTTCATCAATTACATTAAGTTTTGCTTTTAAAATGTTTACACCAACGGTGGGTATATATTCACCTTTAATTTGTTTACCTAGAAATTTGTCAAGGAGGGATGTTTTACCTACTGCAGGGTCTCCAATTACTATTATTTTATAGACTAATTCATCTCGAGATGTGAAAATGAGTCCTTCTCTTTCTTCAGTCATTCTAAATTCAAATTTTTATTGATAATTTTAAAATTAATTATAATAAATATGAAATTGCCATATAAAAACTTTAATTATTCGTAATTAGTTAGATAAAGGAAATTGTTTTTCAATTTCAAATTTCGCAATTTTACTTTTTTCACGAGCAATAAAAAAAATATCATTTACAGTAAACTCTAATTGAACCCAAGAGCTCTGTAATTCATGAATCAATTTAAGCAGCTTTTCTTTTCCCTTTATTTGTCCTACACTTAGATGAGGAGTAAATCCTTTCTTGTATTTATTCACATCATCACAATCAGGAACTATTTGTAGAATTTTAGCTTGAAGGGCAATAATTGATTCACTTGGTTCAGGTTCTAACCAAATAGTATAATTCTGATGTCCATGATTAAAGTATTTAAAGCTTTTTAAGGAAAGCTTGAAAGGGGTGATTTGTGAACAGATTTCGATGAATTTATCTTCAACTTCAAAGTAAGAACTTTTTGCTCTAAATGGATATAATAGAGTTATGTGAGGCATCCATCTCTCCACATTTCTATCATATTTTGACCTAATTTCTTGGATGTGGTTCCATTTTTCTTTTGGAGGAATAATAACTACAGCGGAGGTATTAACTTTACTCATTTGCATAAGGAGTTGTATTTAAAAATTTCTAAATTAATAAAATACAAATTTTTCAGTTATCCATTAAATAGGAATATCCATATATAAGATATAATTGTATTGAAGAAATATAATGCCACTACGCTAGTTAAAATATAAATTAATATTTTATATATTTGAAAATCAAATATTTTTCTGAAATTTTTCTTTTTACTCTTTTTTACAGCCTTGATCAATTGTACAGTATAATATCCTATACCAAGACAAATTATCAAAAATGGGAATGCCCAATTATAAGGAAACCCTATTACATGAACAACCGCCTCCGAATCATAATCTATAAATAAAATATCTCCCCCCAACATATTTCCTACTAATATTATTCCATTATCTAATAAATCTGCCTCATATGGGGTTGATAACCAGGGATTCCTTATTTCTTTTATAATTTTTCTAGATATGGTATCATAGACTAATAGACGATTGTTCCCTGAATCTGTAATTAATCTTAAACCATTTCCGATATCATCACAATCTCTAACCCACCTAAATTTACCATAAGGAAATTCTAATTTTAATTCCCATACAATTTGTTTTGTTGTACTGTTAATTTCAATAACTCTTTCATTTTCTGAATCGCATATAATTGTATTTCCGTTATCAATTCGATCTGGCTCATGCTGATGATTAAGCAATGTTAAATTATTTGGTTGTCCATACCACCATACTATTTCTTTTGAATCACTATAATTTACTTCAATAACCAAGTCAAAATTTCTTAATGAAAGTAAAAGCGAATCATAATTACGCCCAAATTTAGATCCATTAATAAAATCTACATCATTAACATAAACCAACGGTCCAATAAAAGGATTGTACCCTTCTAAGAAAGATAAATCAGTCCATCCTCTATCAAATGCAAATTTAGTCCAATTTATATCAGATATATTAGTGGCATTCCAACTCCAGAGGATATTTGTTGGATCATTGATATCGACCTCATATACGAGATCATTCCAAGTATCAGCAGTAATGATATTACCATTTGGGAGCATATCGCTGTCATGAATAAAGAATCCTGGAGTACCTTTCCACTTTAAGTTTCCGTACTTATCTACAATAACTACAGGACCTGATAAAGAATTGACTAAATAGTTTCCAGAATATTTACCTTCTTCAATGTAATCAACACTTAGTGGGTTATAGAATGGAATGAATTTCGGTATTATAACATAAAAAGAGACTACAGTAAGAGCTATAATTACTGTTGAACAAAAGATCATTCTTTTTTTCTTTTTTTCCAAAAAGTATCATCCTCGTTATAACTTAAAATCCAAGATAATATGTAATACAAGCACTTACTAAGAAAATGCTAAAATATATTATAAAAAATCTTAATGTAAAAATCCAAATATTTTCATTTTGAAGAGTAAATCTATTAGAATATGATTTTAAGATATATATAATAAATACAATAAGCAAATGTATAAGAATAAAATATCCAAAAATCACGAAAACCAATAAAAAACCTCGTAAAAGGGACTCTATATTAAAAAAATTACCTGAATATAAGGCACTTTGAATAAGATAATGTGTACTTCCACCGACTATACCTAATATAATTTTTAGCCAAAATAAAAGGATTAATAATGAATAATTTTCATAAGTATCATCCTTGATACTAAGTTTCTTTCCTTTGAGATCCACTTTTTTTCCCTTCTATAGATTGCTTTAATTAAGTAGATTACTAATATAATCTCTATATCTCTTTATTAAATTAAAATAATCTAGATAATTTAAAAGATTTTTATTTAAGAAAATTTTATTTGTAATTTGAACAATGAAAATAAAACAGCGTCATTTTATTAGAAAATCCGAATTTAGACCTCTGATGGACAATATCATAAAACAATATAACCAAAAATTCGTTGATCAAATATTTCCTAAAAACTCTAAAGTAGAAGTAATCCAAACAGAAGCAGGAGATACACTTTACGCAATAAACAATGAGTTAAAGCTTTGGAAATCAAATGAAGGATATATTCCCGTTTTAACTCTTCTTTTAAACAATAGGGTCGATTTGAAAAAGATTATAGTTGATAGGGGTGCAATCAAATATGTTGCTAATGGTGCAGATATTATGCGCCCAGGAATTACAAACATTGATCCGGCTATAAAAATAAATGAGATTATACAAATTGTTGACGAGGATCATGAAAGAGCATTAGCAATAGGAAAAGCAATGTTTAATGCTAAAGAAATGAAGGAAAAAAAATCAGGAAAAGTGGTGAAAAATTTACATACAATACAAGATTCAGTCTGGAAGTTTGAGAAACAGTTTAAATAATTTCTACTTTTAATGTAGATAATAATATTTGTCTTTCTGAGTCTGCTAAATCATCAATTATTTTACTTTCACATTCATAAGAATCTATAAAATTTTCGTTAAATAGAGACATTATAAATATAAGTGAATTCTGTATAAATTTACGATAGGTTATTTTCTCCGATATTTTCATCAATTCAATGATTTTTTCATCTCTCCATAACTCTCTTTGATAAATATCATTACGAATAGAGGAAAATTCCTTCAGTAAATTAAAATAGTACTCTGTTTCGTTTATCAACTTCAGAGAGACCTCAATTTATAAACAAAAGTAACTAATATAATACAATTTTTTTTAGACATTTTTGAGTTTTAAATGATTTTTTTTTTAAGATTTTACGTTGCTGTATTACAAACTTCACAATTTGTGTGTAAAAAGAAAAGATTCACATTTAAAGCCTTAGTATTAATGTTTCATGATGTTTATTCCAAATGAAATTGACCCCAAGTAATATTTTTACAGTTAATAATTCAAAATCCTTTACTTTATGATTTAAAAAGGAATTTAGGGTGACCATATTTTAGGTGATATAAAGTTAAGAATTTGTAATATCTCCATAATATGTTATGCAAATATTACACGATATTATTATAAAACTTGATTTTATATTACTTTGGACTATATAATGATGATATTAACACATGTATTGTTGAATATATCGTGATAACTCATCATATTTAGAAAATATAAGAGGTTGTGTGTGAAAGCATGAGTATGTATCGATCTTATTTACTAAAAAACAATTTTTGGGCAAAAAAAGGTAATGAAAAGCATCCAGAAGCAGACAAAGTATTCATCAAACATGATTCAGAAGTAGGAGGTATTTACGCAATTATTCATAATGATAAAAGGGGTGTTAAAATTATTGCTGAAGGGAAAGAATACTTCTTCAACAATTTTGATAAATTAGATACTTTTTTAAATCGACTTCAACAAAGAAGAGACGATTTCATGAAAATTCTCCGAAGAAAAAATATATCTAAAAGATTGAGAATGTTAGATATTTAAATTGAATTTTTCCTTTTTTAAAACACAGTTAACTTTAAGTAAGATTAAAGTTAAGATTTACCTTAAATAATAATATAAAAGACAGTCTTTTAGAAGTATAAATATTTGGAGTTATATTTTTGAAAATTTTAATAAAGAAAGTCCATCAAAATTATAAAGATGAGATTTGTCACGAAGCATGGATACAAGCTCAATTATCGAATAATCAAGAAATTAAAATTTTCGACCCAGATTGTTTAGTTCCTAAAGATTGTGAAAATAAAATTATTGAGTGTCTAATTTCACTAATGATATGGGAAGAAGCTCCTTATTTTACTGAGTTAGTGGGAAAATATTTAGGAAAGTATAGAATCTCATCAAAAGAAAGAGAAAGATATATAATTCCTACCTATTTAAAAGATCTTAATATAGATAAGAATAATTATCTCGAAGGCCTTTATGCTTTTGAAACTGAAGAGGGCTTATTTTTTGTAGAAAAAGATAGATTACATGGAAATGAAGGTGAAGAACTCAAAATTAAAGTGTTTAGATTTGATATTTTCGCTTGGTTTCCAAGTCATTAATCTATTTAATATAAACTGGTTGAAGTCCTGTTTGAAAATGACGTAATCTAAGTTTTCCACCCCGTGATATCTTTACTTTAGGTATCTTATCACGATTATTATATAATTCGGTTATCGCTGCTACAGCATAGTCTATATGATCTGCACCGTAAACGTTCCTAGGGATAGCAAATCGTACTAAATTTAAAATACCTTTACGTTGCTCTGGGGTTTTTTTATCCCACTCAAAAGCAAATGGACCTAATTCACATGCTCTAATCCCATAATGTCTTAGTAGTTCAATCGTAAAACCAACTCCCCCAAAATCATCTAATTTCATATCTATTCCTTCAAAAAATTTATTCATATTTAGATAGATAGCATGACCTCCAGCAGGTAGTATAACAGGAACTCCATTCTTTGCTAACTTTTTAGCGAATATTCTTACTTGTCTTTTTCGCTCATTTAAGTAAGTTTCTTGAATTACTTCGTATAATCCTACAGCAAGAGCCATAATATCTCTCCCTGACATCCCTCCGTAAGAGTCATTTCCAAAGGTTAAAATTTGTTTTTCCTTTAATAATATACCTATATCTTCTTTAATTGAAAAAGTCTTATGAAATATTCCTTTATCTCTAAAGAAGAGTCCTCCTCCAATATTGGCTAATCCATCTTTTTTGAAGCTAATTGTAAAGCCATCCACATAAGAAAACATTTCTTTCACAATACTTGGAATTGATTTATTTTTATACTCGTTTTCAAACTCCTTTATGAAATTTGCATTTTCAGCAAATCTGCAAGCATCAAAAAAGAGAGGTTTATTATACTTTTTGGCAATTTTGTTAACCTCTTTAATATTATTCATCGAGACTGGTTGACCAGCAGCGGTATTATTAGTAACTGTTATAAATATCAATGGGATAGATTCTACCGATTTTTCCTGAATAAGTTCTTCCAAAGCAATAACATCCATATTCCCTTTAAAGGGATTTCTAATTTCCATTTCATCATAAGGAAAATCATCTAAAAGGTTAGTTGAGAATAAATTAATTGGAAAGATACCATTAGCATTAATGTTTGCTTCAGTGGTATCAAAATGTCCATTATTGGGTATGTAATATTCTCTATTTGGATCTTGTTCCTTTAATATTGGGGCTATAGTTGAGAAAAGTAAATGTTCAGCACAGCGACCCTGGGGAACAATAAAAGCATTGGGTCGTGAAAGCTGGGTAACTCCACCATTAACAAATCCTCCTTGATAATCGGTTAAGTAAAGCTCATCCATCAATCTTTTGATATTAGTTTCCCCAGAAAGAATCAAATCTATTGCACGTTTTGGTTTATTTCCCCTTTCAAAAGTATCTCTAATGGCCTCAAGAAGAACATAATAACCTTTATTACGAGCATATGATTCATCCCCATGAAATAGTGCCGACCATTGTAAATCTGTCATTGTTCCACTTCCAGAGTCTGATAAAAAATCTACAAAAATTAAATCCGCTGGAAATGAAAACATATTATATTCCGTTTTTTTAAGAACATACTCACGTTGTTCTTTTGTAACCTTTTTTATTGTTCTAACAACTAAAGGTTTATTTGCAGGAATTGGAACTCCTAATTCATTTTGAGATTTCAAAATTAAAACCAATCTAGTAATTGTTTTAGTATTATCTAAATGGCGATAAATAATAAAGAAATATTGTAAAGCATTTAGATAAATTGTTCAATGTTTAAAAATTTAAATATCTAATAGTTGTGTCTAAAAAAACAGATGTAATCTATTATTCTTAAATTCAGCAAATTATTTGATAATATTTCTAATTGCTCCTAAACGAAAATTGGGGCTCCACCCCTTTCATGGCGCATTTTTAAATCTTTAAATATATGACTAATAAGATCATCCCTAGTTATTGCTTTTACCCATTTTTTATCCCATTCCGAACCGTTAAAACTATACTTCCATTGTACCGAATAGCGTAATAATCCTAGTAA
>JBHLKV010000149.1:0-7120 GCA_048886305.1 Candidatus Hodarchaeota archaeon | reverse complement strand
TGTTTGGAAACAACTGGTTTGTCCTTGAATATGTTAAAAATGGTGAAATTGAGAAATTAGCCGCTTATGTTAACTGGATATTAAAAGCTACAAAAGGTTATGCAATTAAACTAGTTAATCCAGGGGGAGTAGAAAATTGGGCTTGGGGTAAAAATGTTAACTCTATAGATGATGAGGTTTTTCATTGGGGAGTGACTCCAAGAAATATTGTTGAAAGCTTAGCAAAAGTAAACGAAATGCTAGAATTACCCCACTCAATTCATGTTCATTGTAATAACCTTGGACATCCGGGAAATTATAAACACTCGCTCGAAACTTTTGAATTAACTAAAAATATTAAACCTAAAAGCTCAGTTGGAAGGGATACAAATTTTCATTGCACCCATGTTCAATTTAATGCCTATGGTGGAACAAGTTGGAGAGATTTTGAATCAGGTGCTTCCCAAATAGCGGAATACGTTAATGCAAATAAACATATTACAATTGATACTGGTCAGGTTGTTTTTACTAAATATGCAACAACTACAATGACTGGAGATGGTCCTTGGGAATTTGCCCTCCATCATCTTGGTGGTACTTCAGCATGGGGAAATAAACCAGGCGTTAAATGGATAAACGGTCAAGTAGAAGGAGAATCTGGATCAGGAATCGTACCCTATTTCTTTTCTCCCAAAGTGGGAGTAAATGCAGTACAATGGGCTATTGGTCTTGAATTATTGCTCTTAATTAAAGATCCATACCAAATCGCTATAACAACAGATCATCCTAATGGTGCTCCTTTTACAACATATCCACAAGTATTTAAATGGTTAATGGATCGCAAGTCTCGGAAGGAAATGTTAGAGAATATTTCAAAAAAGGCTAGTACAGCAACAACTCTACCAGATATTGATCGAGAATATACAATAAATGAACTCTGTGTGGTTACTCGAGCAGGCAATGCTAAAATACTTGGTCTTAAAGACAGAGGTCATTTAGGTACAGGTGGTATCGGTGATGTTGCTATTTACAAATTGGATCCCGAAGAATCTGATGGACATGCTATAGAAAAAGCCTTCTCAAATGCAGCCTATACCATTAAAGAGGGACAGATCGTTGTAAAAGACGGTGAAATAATAACTACTCCTATGGGCAGCTTAATTCGTGCTGAAGGAAAGATTAAAGAAAGTACTTATGAAGCAATGTTAGAAGATGTTAAACTTCATTGGCGGCATCATTATAGCATTAATTTTAACAATTACGCCGTACAAGATGAATATGCCCCAAAAGAGATAGTAGTAAATGGAAAGGTATAGTTAAATCTCATTTTCTCTTTTTATATATCAAAAATTTTTGGTTTAAAAAATTATTATATTATTTTTTCATTAATCACATTAATCTTATTATAAATAGAACCATTTTATGGACTCATTAGAATTAGTAAAAGCAGCTCTAAAATTTAACAAACCAGAAAGGGTTCCAGTATTTAAAGACGTTACTGGAGATATTTGTCCACTCCTTTTAACTGTATCAAAGAAATGGAAACCAGGATGGGGGGATAATGAACAAAATTTATTTCCACATGGTCAACTACCATTTATTTGGGAAAAACCAGATTGGGCAAAAAACAATCCTGAATATGAGAATGACAAGTGGAAAAAAATCCCTCATGAAGAGATTGATGAATGGGGTTGTATTTGGAATATGAAAGGAAACGACAAAGATAAAGGCCATCCGGGCAGACCTGTGTTATTAGATTGGGAAGATTATGACAAATTTATACACAAATATAATCCAAATCCGAATGATAAGACTAGGTATGAATTTGCCCAAGAATTAAAAAGATCATTCGGGGAGGAAAAATATAGGATGGTTATAATGGGAGATGCTGGTCCATTTCAGAGAGCCACCAATATAAGAGGATTTACTAAATTTTTAATAGATCATAAAAAGCACCCAAACAAAGTAAAAAGACTTCTAATGAGAGTTACACAATATTATGTAGAAGTTATGAAATCAAGTTTTAAATATGGTTTAGAACCACATGGATTTTACCTTGATGATGACTTAGGAGAACAAACAGGTCCCTTTTTTAGCCCAAAAACTTTCGAAAATTTTTATGGACTTGTTTATAAAACCTTATTTAAGGAAGCACATAATCTAGGCACCGAATTTCACTTACATAGTTGTGGTAAAATCGATTCATTGTTATCATCCTTAATTGAATGGGGATTAGATGCGATTGAATTAGATAGTCCCCGAATGAGTGGTTATCCAAGTTTAAAAGTCTTTGTAGGTAAAATTATGTTTTGGGCTTGTATTAATATTCAATCAATTTATCCTAAAGGAACACCAGAAGAATGTGAAAGAGAGGTGTGGCATATGATTCGAAATCTTGGAACAAAGAAAGGAGGATTTGGGGCTTATTTTTACCCCACACCACATGAAATTCATGTCCCAAAACAAAATATAAGAGCATTTAAGAAAGGGCTCAAAAAATATGGAACTTATTCAGACATCCCACAACATTGGTGGAATTATCCGGTTTTAGAAGAATGGGACGATAATACGGTACCTTCTTTACCACCCTTAAAATTTTAAGCATTTATTTAAGTAAAGAAGTTAAAGTGACTATTGAGTATTTCGATAAATATTTCATAAAAAAATAAATTAATATAGTTTAAAAATTAAATTAAGAATAAATAATAGCTAGCTGGGTATTGAATATGAGAAATGAGGATTTAATGAGACTTTTAGCTGGACTTGGTGGTGTAATAACTTTAATTGAGGCTATTTTGGGTTTTGGAGATAAAAGATTGGAAAATGTTAAAGTAATTACATTAGTAATAGGAATTATTCTAGCAGTGATAATATTATTAAGTGTCATTAGCCCTAATAAACCTATTCCCATGAATTGGATTATCTATGTAGTGTTGGGAATAGTAATGATTATTTATATTAGTACAATAGGTGGAATTCTGGTATTAATTGCAGGTTTTGTAGGATATACAGAAAGATAATTTTGAAATTAGATTTTTGGAAATGTATTCTTTAATTTCTGTTATTTCATGTACTTATTTTATAAAAAAAAAATAAAAAATGTAAAGATTAAAATTTATAACCGCAAACCGCACAATATGCAGTACCTAATTGTTCGATTTTTGTACCACATTCAGGACAATATCGAACAACCATAGATTCTTCAGAAACAGGAATTGGAGAGGGGACAGGTGTTTCTGCTACGTGAATTGTTTCTTCTACTTGAGGAACTGCTTTTGGTTTAGCTAAACCTTCTTGCTTACCAATTGTTTTACCTAAAATTGCTCCTAAAATCGCCAATCCACCCCCAATAAAAGGGGCGATAACTGCGAAACCAGGTGTCCGATTTTCCCAAAACCCGACCCATTCTGTAATATCAAGCTCTATCATTCTGTTTATTGCAAAGCCTACTGCTGTTCCTGCTATAAAATAAATTGCCGTCCCAATAAGAAGAATACCTAAAGCAATCCATGAACCAGGTGTTTCTTTTCCTCTATGAGTAAGAGCTGATACGAACATTGTGACTGTAAAAATTGTTAACAACATTAAACTTATAATTCCAGGAATCAATAATCCAGGTATATCAACAAATTGAACTTCAGGACCGTCCATACCACCTGGCAATATAACAAGACCATGCATCCAATAAAGTTCAGTATATCCTGCAATATGATATATTGCAACAGGAGTAAAAAGACCAATTGCAACTAGGATGGAACCAATAAATGGGAATAACCAAACATAATCATTAAATTTTGCCATTATATCCACCTTATCTATCCTATATTTTTAAGTTAGATATATAATATCAAATTGATAAATTATATTCTATAAAATAATCAGAAAATCAAAAACTAAAAAGATCTGGAGTCCAATTTTTATTTGAAAATTTCAAGAAAAAGGAGTATTAGATTTTTGGATCTTCTATATTTATCCCTAGTTCTCTTAATTTTTCTCGAATTTTATCGCTTAAATCATAAATCTTTCTCTTTCTTAATTGAGTCCTAATATCAGATATTATATCAAGTAAATCTTTTAATATTTTACCCTTCTCATTAGAAGTACCCCTTATACCTGATTTAAGCTCCTTTTTTAGAGTTGGGAAAAAACCAAAAATCAAATCTACATTTTCTATGAATTTAAAGAAGCGATCTTTAAATTGCTCTGTGATTTCTAGTTTTTGCTCGAAAATAGCTTTATTGAGTTCCCTAATTAATGACATAATTTCTGCGATTGCTACTGGGGTATCGAAATCATCATCCAAGGCATTTATAATATTCGATTCGGCTTTATCAATTCGAGAAATTAATTTCTTAACTTTTACACTCTCACTAACAGTATTTAAATCATTTATTTTGGATACTATGTTTATTAATCTATTATAATTTTTCTCCGCTTGTTTTAAATTCTCAAGAGAATAATTTATTGAGCTTCGATAATGACTTGAGATTAAAAAGAATCGGATAACCATTGGATCATACTGTTTTATTAAATCGGAAACTAAGAAAAAGTTTCCAAGACTTTTTGACATTTTCTCATCATCAACATTCACAAATCCATTATGAATAAAATAATTCGCAAATGGTTTCCCTGTATAAGATTCTGATTGAGCAATTTCATTTCTATGATGGGGAAATTTTAAGTCTTGACCTCCTCCATGAATGTCTATTGTTTCACCTAAAAAGTTTATAGCCATCGCAGAACATTCAATGTGCCATCCTGGGCGTCCCTTACCCCATGGACTTTCCCAATATGGCTCTCCTTCTTTCATCTTTTTCCAGAGTGCGAAATCTTTAGGATCTAGTTTATCTTCTCCATAAATTGTATCCTGATCTTCAAGATAATCTTCTTCTTCATCTTCTAAGTCTTCTAGTCTTATATTTTGAAAGATTGTTTTATATCTTGGAAAAGATTTAACAGAAAAATAAACAGAACCATTTCTTTCGTATGCATTACCTTTCTTGATTAGTCCTTTAACAAATTCAATCATATAATCAATAACTTCAGTTGCTCTTGGATTCATTGTTTCTTTCTTAACATTTAAAAAATTCATCATTTCTTCATATTCTTTAATATATTGATTACTTAATTGCTTGAAATCAATATTTAGCTCATTTGATCTTTTTATGATTTTATCATCGATATCTGTGTAATTTTTAATGATTTTAACTTTATAGCCCTTGAATATAAAATATCTATGAATAAGATCAAATGCAATAGCAGATTTTGCATGACCTAAGTGTGGTGAATCATAAACTGTCGGTCCACATACATATATTTTAATCTCTTGGGGCATTATCGTCTTAAAATCTTCTTTTTTAAATGTTAAACTATTGTAGACTTTCATATTAATCAATTCTAATTCAAATCTATTAAGAAATGAGAATGTTTAATAATATTAATATTTGTTATTGATATTTTTTTAGAACTTATTAATTGAAGATTATACAAACTAAATGTATACATTAAAATATTTATAAGAAATAAATTAATATTATGGAAATTAAGATAAAGCCAATCCAACCAGAACTTATTGATGATTTCCTCTATTTTTTTGATAATATAGCATTTGCAGATAATCCAGATTGGGGTGTTTGTTATTGCCATTTTCATCATTTTAATGATAAAATTGAAGAATGGATTAAGAGAACTGGTGAAGAAAATAGAAATGCCTCAAAACAATTGATTCTATCAAGAAAAATGAATGGTTACTTGGCTTACTTGGAAAATCATCCAGTTGGATGGTGTAAAGCAGATTTAAAAAAAAATTTTCCTATGCTATTACAAGATAAGGAATTAGATATTCCTTTTGATGGTAAATTAGGAGCAGTTGTTTGTTTTATAATCGCTTATGAATATAGAAGACAAGGAATAGCAAGAAAATTGCTTCAATATATATGTTCTGATTTTAAAGATCAAGATTATGATTGCATAGAAGCCTATCCTCGTAAAGGAAATAAATTATCTGATGCCCATCATTATCACGGGCCTTTATCCTTGTTTAATTCTGAGGGATTTTTAATATTTAAAGAGTATAAAAAATTCTATATTGTTAGAAAATATTTATAAAAAAAAAAAATATTTTAGATTTTGGGTGGAATTAACCACTTCCCTTCTTCATAGATTACTTTACCATCAGCGATAACTTTTGAACCTGGTAATTTCATATCTTTTAATATATCCCAATGTATAGCACTTTCATTCTTTGAACCAGTTTGTCCAAATCCTAAACCAAGAGCACAGTGTAGAGTACCGCCCATCTTTTCATCAAATAACATGTGTTTTGTGAATTGTGTGATTCCAAAATTAGTTCCAATAGCGAATTCTCCTAACCGATCAGCATTTTCTATTGTTAGTATCTCTTTAAGTAGATCTTCACCTTTATCAGCTGAATAGTTAACTACTTTGCCTTCATTAAATTCTAAAAATATGTTTTCAATCTCTCTATCAGAATATATCCCAGGATATGTAAATCTAATGTGTCCATTAATAGAATTTTCAATGGGACCTGTAAATACTTCTCCATCAGGTAAATTAACTTGTCCGCTACAGTTTAACCACTTTCTTCCTTTTACAGAAAGAGCTAAATCTGTATCTTCGCCAATTACTTGTATTTTATCAACTTTATTTAAATAATCAACAATAATTTCTTGATTTTTATCTATATTTGACCATTCTTGAATGGGGTCTTCTTTATCTAAAAAAAGCGCTTTTTCTACAAACTCAGTATAAGAAAATAGATCCATTTTGGCTTCTTGGGCAAAGGATTGACAAGGCATTGGAATACCAACCCATCTTAAATCTCCTTTGGCCCATCTGCCATAAAAGATTTCCATTAATTTTCTATGTTCTGGTGAGCCTCTATGTTTAGCAATTATTTTAGGTTCGATTAGACTTAATTTGTGAGTATTATAATCTCCGAAAATTCCAATATAACAATCAATTTCCTTAGCCATTACTTTTATTACATTATCTAGATATAATAATTGTTCATCTGAAGCATATTTATAAAATAATTCCTTAGATCCTTTAATCTCTGGAAATAATAGAGCATGACCCCCTGCTTTTATAATTTCAAAATATAAAGCCAAAAAGAGCTCTT
>JBHLKV010000148.1:0-7173 GCA_048886305.1 Candidatus Hodarchaeota archaeon | reverse complement strand
ATTTAGTTAAAAATATTTAAAAAATTTTATGAACCAAATTTTAAAAGTAAGATGGTTATATTGATAATATAAAAAAGCAAGTTGATTTAGATGCCTAAAGTTTTACATTATTCTATAATCGGTTTGGAAGATTATAATATTAGTTTTGAAAGTTATTGTACAATTTGTGATATTCAAAAGTATTGCAAATGGGGAAAAGAAGAACCATTTGGTATAAAAATCAGTTGCGGGGACTTAAATCGTGCTAAAGAAAAAGTAAAATTTGAACAACTTCAAAAACTTCAAAAAACCGAGGATGTTTCTGTTCCTTACGAGGAATTAATTAAGAAAGTTAGAATAAATATTCAAGGTATTATTTCAGAAATTTGGAAAGAAAAAATAAAAGCTCATAAAGAAGAAATAAGATGCCTTGATACCCGTAAGAGGGATCCAATGCTAGTTGCTCAACAGGGGCAAGACTGGTGGCAAGATTTCAATACAACTATGAAAATTATTAATGAAGAATGCGAAAAAATATCTTAATTGTAATTTCTTGCTTATTTTTTGACAGAAAGAGAAAAGATATTTAATTGATAGATATCATTCACTTGTGCTGTTTCATTTATTTTCAGACTTTAAATATCCTAAGTTAGATATTAAAATATATAAGTTTAATCGGCAAAATAGGAAAGTAGAAGCTGTAATGGAAGAATTTATTGAAGATATCTTAAAATTTTTCAACTCAATCATTCCAATAGTTTTTATTTATTTGAAATATATTCTTAGCTTTATACTATTTACTATAGGAATTTTGACTTTACTTAAATTAAGAGGAATATACATTCAGCAAAGGGCTAAAGGCGTTAAAGATGAGGAAGATCAACTTAAAAACACAAGATTGATAGTAGGTACATTTTATTTATTTGTAGCTTTTGGAATATTATTTAATCATTTAATATATTTTTTAATCTGGATTTCAAATCCATTAACAGATGGTCTGATATTTGTTCTTTTTGATATTTTTAAACATGCTATTCAAGAGCAAACTGGATTTGACATTGATGTGTTTAAAAGTTATATTCATCCTCTATTCGCTCTTTTTTCCTTTATAGCGATTTTACATTTGGCTTTAAGTTGTTATTATCTAATTAATAGTAATAGGACTATTAGTAATCCTAGAGCCCAGCTTATAAGTTTATTTATAGCAGTAACAGAAACTGTATTTTTTGGATTTACAGCTTGTTTTCCATATTTTTTAAATTAATAATTCTCACAAGGGATAAAGATTCGAGAAGTGATTGAGGATTAGTAAAGATTTTTATCAACTTATCCAAACAAAATGATTAGAATTTATCAATTAAATGATTTGTAAACACATTCCTTTAACCGAGCGAAACATTTATATATTTTATCTATATTTATAATATTTGCATTAGAGAATATTATTGAATTCAGTCACGCAGTATTCTTTGAATTATTATTTCATATCTTTTATGTTTACACGGGTTAATTTTACATTGGAAATTCTCAGAATATAGGAATGTATTTAGAATTTACTTTAATAATTAGTATGGGGTTTATTAAATGGAAGTTAAAACAGAATCAAGTAATATATCAAATTTATGTCCCGAATGTGGGGGTAAACCTATCTCAATTCAAGAGAAAGGAGAAATTGTTTGTGGACAATGTGGTTTAGTAATTAGTGAAAGGATTTTAGACATATCTCATAGTGGGAAAAGAGCTTTTACTAAACAAGAAAAAGAAATGAGAGAAAGGACAGGATCTCCAATTTCAATTCTACTACCTGATATGGGTTTAAGTACGATTATAGATAAGACTAATATTAAAAGTCCTGATTTAAAGAGAGCTGCTAAATGGAACTCTCGAATGACCTGGGATAAGCGGAATATGTTAATCGCGACTACAGAGTTAAAAAGGATTGGAAGCAATCTGAACTTACCAAACCATGTGAAGAAAGCAGCTATACGTTTATATATAGAAGCATTCAAGAGAAAGTTACTTCGGGGAAGATCTATTAATGGTATGGTTGCTGCTTGTTTATATTTTGCTTGTAGAGAAAGAAAAATCCCAAGAACCTTACAAGAGATTTTGGATCAAACTACTGTGAATGCCAAGAATGTAAGAAGATGCTATCGTACTATAATTAGAGAATTAAATTTAAAAGCGCCATCCACTGATCCAGTTTCTCTTATCCCACGTTTTATTGCTGAATTGGAATTAGATGCTGAAGCTGAAAAAGCAACAATTAAAATATTACAGGCTTTCACATCAAAATTTTCTACAAGTGGTAAGGACCCTAAAGGTTTATGCGCAGGGGCATTATATTTAGTTTGTAAGAAAAATGATAGAAAAATTTCACAGAAAGATATAGCAAATCTAGTTGGAGTGACTGAGGTTACTCTTCGCTCAAGATATAAAGAACTAGTAAGCAAACTAAATATTTTAATATAAATTTAAAAAATTTTTTTATATTTTCTAATTTTCTCTTTTTAATAAGATTTTTATAAAATCTGGTAGAGTTAATAAATATCCTTGGGCATTTGGAAGGTGTTGTTTTATTTTAATAAATAATTGAGAGTAATTTTCAGCTCTTTCTTTTTGTTTTAGGACATCATTACGAGATTGTTCTCTAATTGGTTCTACAGGATTACCTTTCATGACTGATCGAGCAGGAATTGTTAAACCTGGTGGTACTTGACTATTATTTAAGATTATTACACCTTCACCTATAGAAGCTTCCTCAAAAATTAAAGTTCCTTCCAATATTTGAACATAATCTTCTAAGAAGCAACCAAGAAGTGTAACTCCTGTTTCTATGATACAGTATCTTCCTATATTTATTGAACTCTTCTGTGATCGTGTGAACATCATTACACCATTAAAGATTGTGGTGTATTCTCCAATATTGATCGGTGAGAATTCAGCACGAATGATTGATCCAGGCCATATTACAGCATTATCATTTACTTTCACATCACCGATTAGGGTTGCAAGAGGAGAAACATAAGCTCCCTCACTGATTTGTGGAGTCTTCCCATTATATTCTATAAGAGGCACAAATTATCACATTATATTAAGATTATTTTCTTAAATCTATATGAAATAAACAATATATAAATTTTATTTATTTCCATATTTATTTATTAACTCCAAGAAATCAAATATAAAATATTTAAAATAGAGTACAATGCATAGTAGGTCATCCCATAAAAGAAGTATTTTTTACCCCCAGTGTTTATCTGCCGTGGTTTTGGAGTATAAAGTTGGCTTTAAGAACTAAGTTAGATTACCTAAACATAATGCTCTCTCAACCCACATTATAAGCCCCTTCGACATACTATGCAGTTGTACTATTATCCTTCATAAAAATTTACTATAAAAAAGAATACGAGATTAGCGAATTACCAATTTGTAAAGATTTAAATATTGGTATTTTTATATATTGTAATTCTTCTTACATTAGCAGATAGGTTGGATTTTCAACAATTAAAAACTAAATTTGTTGCCTCTACTTTTTAAAAAATGCATAAGAATTGCTATTACTATACCATATCTGCCAATCTCTTAGTTCCCTATTTGGAGTATTAGATTGAAGGGGGGATATCAAATCGAATATTTTGAAAAATTAATTAATAAACACCGTATCTTTAAAGATGAATCAGTTCTTAATCCCAACTATAGGCCTAGGATACTTCCTCTTCGAACTATGGAGTTAAATTTAATATCTCAACTTTTATTACCTTTAATTACAACACCTAACTCACTTTCTCGAAAAATTTTGATAATTGGGAAAAAATCTTTTCATGTAGAACAAACTGTTTTGTTTTTGGTTGAGAGTTTAAGAAAATCTGCACATACCAGAAACATATCGATTAATAATGTATATCTTGACTGTAAGAAATGGAGAAAGAAAATCTTAATTTTAAAACGAATTTTCCAGTGTTTACCATTAGGAACTATACATGTGAAATCTACAAAAAACGATTTAATTAAGAAACTCACATCATATCTTAAAACTCATGATTCACACCTTATCCTTGTCTTGAATAATTTACAACACCTTATCTTGCATGAGCTATTCAACCTGCAAAGAGTCTCAATTATTGGGATAACAGATGATATTGCAAAAGTAAATAACTTACCTTCAAAAATTAGCAGTTATCTTAGAAGAAATATTATTAAATTCGCAAACTACACTGTTGAGCAAATTTTTGATTGTTTAAAGGAAAGAGTAGACGTCGGTCTTCAAAAGGGCGTGATTTCAAATGAATTAATCGAGCGGATTGCGAAGCTTGCTTTTATTGAAGGTAATTATGAATTTGGATTGCGTCTATTATTGAATGCTGGAAGAATTGCTGTACAAGAATCTCTTCCGGTAATAAATGCTCGGATTGTAGACTTTGCGTTTACTTTGCTTAAAACTCAGAGAATGGAATGGCGCCCTATAGAAATATTTCCTGAGGATAATGTGGCGTATTAATTAATCACCATGGCATATTGTCTTGTAAAGAATTTTTTTAACATATCTTTTGGTATTTTTTAGAAATATGTTTTATAAGGATCCTTGGAGTCAAATAAAATAAATTCAACATATGGAAATTCTAAACTCAATAAATTACATATCTTTTTTAATGCTATAATTTCATTTTTGTAATGAGATGTTTCTATTAAAGTTAAACCAACATCTCTAGCGAAAATAGCGTCAAAATAATTCACTCTTCCAGAAATAAAACAATCACAACCTTTGTCTATTACTTTTGTTAGTAAAGCCTTGTTTGATGAGTCACCTCCAACTATACATATTTTTTTTATTTCTTTTTCCAAATCACCTATATATGAGACAAATTCTAAATTTAAGTTAGTTTTTATTCTTTTAATTAAGTCTTCCAATTTAAAAGGTTGATTTTGATTAGGATATTTTTTAGGTAAGCAAATCCTTCCTATTGGAACCTTTACTCCATTGTCATTTTTAATATTAAAAGTTTTATCTAATTTCAGATAAAGTGCTTCTAAAATTGTATCTGTGATTCCTCCTTCTGCAGCAATAAATGGTGAGTTTAAAACAAATATTGAAATAGGAAACTTGGAAAGTAATGATAACTTATTTATTAGGTTTTGATTAAAGTATCCAGTTGGCTTATTAATTAAGCCATGATGAGATATTATTAAATTAACCTTTTTCTTCAAAGCAAAATATATCGCCTCTAAACTCAGATCTATTGTAAACACTATTTTCTTGATTATCTTATTGCTATTCTTTTTCCCGTATTGAAGACCATATATCTCTGAATTTCTTCTATACAGTTTAGGGGCTATTTTTTTTTCAAAAATAGCTTTAATTTCTTCAAGAAACATGTTTATCAAAAGTTAAGCTTAATAAAATGCAAAATTTTTATAATTTATTATGACAAAACTGAGTATAGAATTTGTAAATTTTAATTTTGATCAAATCAATTAGAACTGTAAATTTTGTGATTTAGAGAGGTTATGGAAATATGAAAAATAAAGATTGTATCTTCTGTAAAATAATTGATAGAGAAATTCCCTCTAAAATTGTTTTTGAAAGTAATCTAAATTTAGCATTTTTGGATATATTTCCCATTTCCAGGGGACACACTATAGTTATACCAAAAAATCACTATACTAATTTAGAAGATATTCCTGAAGAGATTCTTTCTGAATTATTTAAATCCGTTAAACAAATTGCAACTGTAATTCATAATAAATTAAAAATTGATGGATATAATATTCTACAAAATAATTATAAAGCCGCTGGTCAAGATATAAACCATATCCATGTTCACATTATTCCAAGAAGTTTAGATGAAAAAAAATTGAGATTTGAAGTACCGAGAAATCAAGCTACTGAGGAAGATCTAAATTCAGTTTTAAGTATATTAAAATCTTAATCTATCCATTTTACTTTATTGATAAATTGGTTTAGTTTAAAAGACTGAATTTAAATTAAAAACAAGTATGCAACTATACAAGTTTCTTAAAAGAATTGGTAAAAAAATAAAAGAATTTTTCTCTGATGAATCAGGAGGAAATTTAGTAGAATATGCTTTATTAATCGGTTTTGCTTTATTTATATTTTTCATTATAGTTGGGATGATAACAGGTATGCTAGATTGGGTTCAGGGTTTAGCAGATGATTTTTCAGATTTATTTAAGGGGTAAACTCAATTTCAAATGATTTATTGGAGTTTCATTCAACTTTTGTAATTTTATTATCAACTAGCACAAATTTATACTTCTCTCCCCATTCATCTAAATTTTCAATTACATAATCAGTATCCAATTTTAGATGTTTAATAAATATTTCAAGAGGTACCTTATTAGCTCTTTTTAAATATTTTTTAATACGATCTTCAAGATCAAGTTTTTCAGGAGGTCTTTCTTTTCTTTTTCTTTCTCTTAATTTTTCTAATAAAGCATCATTTCTGCTGTCATTAAAAAAGTGTTCTACTATATTGCTAATTACTTGTGCTCTTGTAGCTCCAAAAACATCTACCAGTTCTTCAATTAATTTCATATAGCTTTTATTTAACGTAACAGTAGTTCTTGTAGTTTCAGTCATTTTTTCAATTTTTGTTATAAAATCATGGTCAACAATAACAAATTAACAACATTCATTTATAAATTTTAGTGCTGATTGATGTTAATAATGCATAAATAAGCATACTTATATATGACAAAATTATATATTATATTAAGATCTCTATTCTCTTTTCAAAAATTAAAAAGTCGAAAAATTGTCGAACCAAAAATTCGAAATCTGTGGAGGAATATAATATGGCAAATGAGAGTTTTATAAAAGAAATGCTTGATTCTAAAGAATATTTATCACCTATTCAATATAATTTAATAAGGATTTTAGCTAAAACCGGTCCATTAACACGTAGAGATTTAGTTAATCAACTAAGAACTCCTAGAACAACTATTTATGATAACTTAATTAAACTCCAAAAAAGAAAAATGGTTGAAAAATTCACTAGAAATGATGGAAAACGGGGTAGGCCCTTAGTTCTTTGGAAATTAAAAGAATAAAAAATTATTTTTTTTTTATTTTAATTGGAGCTTTTACTTAAAGGTAGTTAATGAAGTATTAATAATATTATTATAGACTCTTCAATTTCCATTGCAAATTATTATTTTAAATGGGTTGGTAAA
>JBHLKV010000147.1:0-7189 GCA_048886305.1 Candidatus Hodarchaeota archaeon | reverse complement strand
CAAATATTCAAAAAATTAGTTCTTACTTAATTCTTGTTGATCTAATTTTCTAGCATGTTTTATTAACTTAAGATAATCTTTTAAAGTAAAAGCTAAACCTAAAGAGATTTGTAATATTAATATTTGCCATAATCCAAACAATAAATAGATTGAAAAATAAAGATATTGATGTACCATTGAAAAACCAAATAATAGACTAAAAGTTAGAAATGTTCCCTCTTTTTTGGATCTTTTTGCTAGATTTTCACGATAAAGATTAGATCTTGTCCATAGAAATAGGGCAAGGACAGTTAAGGACAGGAAAATCAATAACTTCTCAAATTTGGTATTAGTAATAAAGTATAATAATAAATAAATACACAAAATTTTGATAAAATCTAATGCGCCATCGAGATAATGCCCAAATTTAGATCTTCTATTAACCCTACCAGCATAATCACCATCAGTATAGTCAATTATTAAAACTATATGCAATAAAGCAACAAATATAATCGTATTTAAAAAAGTAATTTCACTAAATATAAAAATGAAAAGGTAAAATGACCAGTTTATTAGAAAAATAATAAATCCTAAAATTGTAATTGTGTTTGGATTTATTTTTTTTGATAACTTAAAAAGGATATAGGATAATCCATTACTTGCATAACGATAAATCCTTTTTAGTCCTTTTTCTGTTCTCATTATTGACTCTATTTGATAATTATTAATTTATAAAAATTATAAAATTAAAATCTTGAAAAAATTAAAAGTTATCTTAATTTAGAACTGAAGAAGAATTAATAACAAATGAAATATTAACCTTTATCATCCATTCAAATAGAAAACAGAGCTTCCTGTCATTATGATAAAAAATAAGAATCTTTTGATCACAGGTGGAGCAGGCTTCATTGGAACTCATCTTTTTGAATCACTTATAAAAGAGAGCAATTATATTATAATAATTGATAACTTTAATACCTGTTATTATTCCGGAAAAGAAGAAAATCTAGAAAATGCTTCAAAAAGATACGAAATATCTAAAGATTATAAAATAATTAAAGGAGATTTGCGGAATAAATCGATTTATGATGAGATTACTAATGATATTGATGTAATTTTTCATCTTGCTGCTCATGCTGGTGTTAGATATTCAATCCAGAATTCAAGAGAAGTTATATCTAATAATATTATAGGAACAATAAATACATTTGATTTTGCTCTTCAAAAAAATGTAAAAAAAGTTGTTTATGCATCCTCTTCATCTGTTTATGGGAATCCAATATATACTCCAGTTGATGAAGATCATCCAAAAAATCCTATATCTCCATATGCAATTTCAAAATTATGCGGGGAGATATATGCTGACTATTATTATAGAGAATATGATTTACCAGTTACTTCACTTAGGTTTTACACTGTTTATGGTCCTAGAGGAAGACCTGATATGGCTATAGGCAAATTCTTTAATCTCATTTTACAAAATAAAGAATTAATAATTTATGGAGATGGAGAACAACTTAGAGATTTTACATATGTTTCAGATATAGTTGATGGATTAATTTTATCCGGAGAAAATGATAAAGTTTCTGGAGAGATTTTTAATTTAGGTTATTCTGAACCAATAAGTGTAAATGAATTAATTGAAAAGATGTTCAGTATTGCTGAAAAGCCTATAAAAGCTAAGTATATAGAAAAGCAGAAAGGAGATGTTGATGTCACATATTCAGATATCAAGAAAGCTCAAAATATTCTTAAATATAAACCCAAAGTAAGTATTGATAATGGTTTAATAAAAACCTATGAATGGCAATTAGAGAAAGGAAAAATATTTTTATAATAGATAATGATTTTTATGATTTTCTTGTTATCTTCTTTAAAATATTTAAAATTTTAATCAAGATTTTATCTAAAAATCTATCCTTACTTAATAAAGTCTCAAAGTTATTGATATCTCTACGGGTAACTGTTTTTAATACTAAATTCATTAATATAAAGAGTATAAGAAATGTCCCAATTGATAGAAAATCTAAATTTCTGAATAGAGACAAACCTAAATCATGAATAAGATTTAAACTGGCTTCTTTGAAAATTAATTGTTCTAAAATTATTGTAATTCCTAAGGGTATAAAAAAACTGATGTATTGTACTACAATTCTTTTTACATTCACCTCAATTTTTCCAAATTTTTTACTAGAAAAGATTTGTAAAATTAACGAGAGGATATTTCCTATGATCAAACCTAAAAATATAGCGCCTTCGACTCCAAAATAAATAAGACCTGTAAAAAAGAGGGGAATCGTATATGACATATATAGTAAATTCAATGAAAATGATAGTTTCACCTTAAATTGAGCATTTAAAAGGGCTTGCACAAAATATCCTAAAATTTGAAAAGTTGTAGCAAGAATGAGTAATCTCAGAAAACCAGAATATATTAAGCGATCTTCGAGAAAAATAAAATCTAAGATGAAATCTACGGCAAAAAATAAAATTCCGGATACAATTAATAATATAAATAAAGTAACTTTGTATGAGATTTTATAAATTGTACTAACTTGATCATAACTCTCTTTAGTGTTTAAACTTGAGAAAGAGGTAAGCAATGGATAAGTCATTGATGTAACTGAATATAAACTGAGATTACGATAATTTAAACCAATATTATAACCAGTTACAGCTCCTTCTGACACAAAAATACTAATTCCTTGAAGTTGGGTCTCTTTCCACATTTTATCCATGAGGTCAGAAACACCGATATAACTGCCAAATTTAAATATTTTAGAAGTATTTTCTTTAAATGATATTTTATCATTGTTTTCAGAACTTATTCTCGATATTCTTATTAAAATAGATGAAAGATTAATCATAAATGGTATAATAGAAGAAATCATAACAATAAAAGCAATAATTTCGACAGAAATTTGCCAATCAAAAAGATAATAGATTAATAATGGAGTTACGTGAATGATGTTTTTCACTAACAATAATATAAACAGAAAATTAAACTTATAAAAACCTCGATTTATAGCATCTAAAATATATTTTGAACTATTAGTTAATGCGAGAGGAAACAAGATATATAACAGAGATACGTTATTTTCTAAATTAACTGTAAATATATCAGCAAAAACAAAAAAAACCACTAAACTGAGAATTAAAATAGGTACTGCAAATAATAATTTTATCATAAAAGCATTTCTAACCATTGATTTTATTTTTGACTTCTGATTTAAGGCAATATATCTGGGGATATAATAATTTAATGCATGATTTAAACCAGGGGGTAAAAAATGAATGATATTTACTATAATGGTAATGTATGAGGTAGCAATAATTAAAAAGCCCCAGGATTCATCTGTAATTAATCGAGCTAATAGAAAAGAATAAACAAATGTAAAAAAATGGGAGCCGTAATTTACTAGAATTGAATAAAATGTATTTGCGGCAAATTTTTTATATTCGGAATTTGGTTTTGATGGTGGTTTGTCAGAATTTTCGTTTTCCATAGTATAGTCAAAATCTAAAATAAATCTTAATTCGATTTAAAATTCAAAATTTAAAATTACAAATTAAATTTATGATCGAAAAATATTCAAAGAAACTTTTTTTTTTAACATTTCTTTTTAAGTAATAAAACAGAAAAAATCGACTTACTAAGGTAATTTTTTTTGCTTAGGTTCAGAAAAAAAATTAATAAAGCCGTAAATAATTTATTGGATTTTATATCAAAAAAAATAAATATCAATGTTAGACATTTAATTGCTTATTTAATTTCAAAATTATATAGTAGTGAAATTGATAATAAGTTACTAGTTTTTGGAAGTACTAATGGTAATGCTTTTTCAGGAAATAGTAAATATCTCTTTCTTTACCTAACTCAACATTCAAAATATCATTGTATTTGGGTTACATCATCACAAAAAGTATCACAATATCTACAAAATAATAATTATAATGTTGTTTTAAATAGAAATTTATTTAAAACTATTAAGCTATTGAAAGCTGCAAGATATATTTTTATAACACATGGTTTTAGTGATATTTTAATGGTTGATCTTTCACCTCAAACACAATTGATTCGTTTAGACCATGGAATTGTTCTAAAAAGATTAAGATCATTTACAAGAGGGTCTAATTTAAATTTTATTAAAAAGAAAATGAGGCAACAACTAGTTCGGAGTACTAGTTACTTAGTCGTTGCTTCAGAAATAGATAAAAAAATGAAAATGCAGAGTTTTCCTTTAAATCCTAATCAGTATATGACAGTAGGATACCCTCGTAATGACATCCTTGCAAATTTCACAAGAGAAAAGTATCTTGGCATTAGACAATCTTTAGATATTAAAGAAAATAGTAAAATATTGTTATATGCTCCAACTTCTCGCAAATATCAACAAAAAAATCAACTAAACAAGGAGTTTCTTGAAAATCTAGATCAGTTATTAATCAAAGACCAAAGAATCCTTTTATATAAACCTCATCCTGCATCAAAAAAAATTGATCTTAGTGTCTATAACAATATTAAATCAGTTGATCCTAATGTTGATATTATGGATTTGTTAATAGTTAGTGATGTACTGATAACCGATTATTCTGGGGTTTTTTATGATTTTCTAATTACTTTACGACCAATAATTTTTTTTGCTTATGATAGAAAAAAATATTTTGAGAAGCGTGGTATATATTTTGATTATGAAACATTTGTACCAGGCCCAATTGTAAAAACTGGAGAACAATTACTTTTAAAATTAAAAGAAATAGATCAATGGGCAAAAGAATATGAGAAAAAAAGGAAAAATATACGGGAATTAACAAACAAATACTCTGATGGTAATTCTACAAGAAAACTTATTGAATTTTTAAATTTAGAGGCAAATTGAATTAGATCATAATCTAAAAATTGACTTAAAATATCAAATAATATGAGTATATATTGAATAAAAAAATATAAGGGAAATTAGAATGACCTCAGAAAGCTTCAAAGAATTTAGAGAAATCATTCAAGGAAAAAAGGTTGCAAAAAGGAAAATGAAAAAAGATTGGTGGCATGCTATGTACACATTTATTTCAAGATATGTCACTTGGATTCTTGTGAAGACTCCAATTACTGCAAATTTTATTACAATATCTGGATTCATCATTGGAATATTAGGATTATTCTTAATTGGAATAGGGAACAATTTTTTGATTATTGCTGGTTTTATTCTCTTATATATTTATTACATCTCTGATGAAGTTGATGGAGAAGTGGCGAGATATAAAAAGCAAACATCACTTCGGGGAATTTATTACGATGAGATTGGACACTTATTTTTTCAAGGATGGTTTTTCTTTGCATTAGGATATAGTATATTTAGAATTAATGAAGAATTCCTCTATATATTCTTTGGAGTTATTGCTACATTTTTCCTATTTGGGTTAAGGTTCGTACGAAAAATAGCTACTCTTGCTTCCATAAAGAGTGATGCTAAAAAGATTGCTGATAAGTCACTTGAGATTAATAAAGAGGTAGTAACCAAAAAGAGTTTTTTCAAACTTATAAAGAGAATTTTGTTTAATCTCATAAATGGATTTAGCCATACACATATGATTACAACAATATTCTTTATTGGATTCTTATTATATATATTTCTTGATTATCTGTGGATACTTGAAATTCTCATGATTGGATATTTAATCTTTATGGGTATTGTATTTTTTGCATTTATGATTATTAAAGCTAGGAGCATAGAAAAAGATGTTATAGAAATTCATAGATCATTGAAATAGTGATATTAATAAAAGAGATTGGAGATTAATTGAAATTTAGCAAAAAACCAAAAGTAGGTATCTTTACAAGACCAATAGATCAGGGAACCAGTGGAAGTGGCAGTCATCTAAGACAATTAGTCAAATATATCTTAGAGATTAATGATAGATTTAATATTGTTCTTATTCATTATGCAAAGAATGATAACGAAATTTATAGAAAAGCTGATGAATTGATAATATCTATGAATCCAATTATAGCAACTCCTAAATTATTGAGAGAAAATTTTGATATTCTACATTTTTCCCCATTAACTATTTTATCTCCTATTTGGTTAAAAAGACCGAAAAAAGTTGCGACAATACACGGTGGTGGTGCTCTTTTTTTACCAGATCAATTTAGCAAATTAAAAATATTTCACTCACAGATCATTAGACCTTATTATGCTCGCAAGTTGGATTACATTTTTACAGTTTCTAAAACTACGAAAAATTTAATTATTAACCATCATCGCGTAAATGAGAAGAAAATAAGATTAACTCATAATGCTGTTGATGAAGATTTCAAAGTATCTAAAGAAGAACCATTCAGAACAAGAGAAAAATATGGTATAAAAAATCAGTTCATCTTCCATCTCAGTAAATATTCCCCCAGAAAGAATCCTTGGACAATATTAAATGCATTTAAAATATTAAAAGAAAATTATAAAGACATACAATTAGTTATTGCAGGAACTGGTTGGAAAAATCAAGAAGTATTAGAATTTATAGTGAAAAATCATATTAAAAAAGATATAATATTTACAGGATTTGCCTCACGGCAAGATGTAATTGATCTCCTAAATATGGCAGAAATTTTTCTCTTTCCCTCTCTTTTTGAAGGTTTTGGGATACCAAATTTAGAAGCTATGGCATGTGGCTGTCCTGTTATAACATCTAATGCCTTTGCTATTCCAGAAATCGTAGGAGATGCTGCATTAATCTTAAATGATAATATGGATCCTATCGAATTATCGAATAAAGTAATTCATATTTTAGAAGATGAAAATTTAAGAAAATCTTTAATAAAAAAGGGATTAGAAAGAGTTAAATCATATTCATGGAAAGAAAGTGCAAGAACGGTATTAAACACATATGATGAATGCCTAAAGATTTAATAAAAGATAATATCTTTTTATTTAAATTACCATGCGAAAATATGTTTTTTATCAATCTGTTTAACTTTATATCCATAATCTAACATTAAATTAACTAATTTGTTATGCTGAGGTTCATTATTAAAATCAATATGGTATGATGAAATTGACCATTTAGGCCTATATTGTCTAATAATATTTTCTGCACCTCTTATAGCCAATTCTTCAGCACCCTCAATATCAATTTTGATGAAATCTATTTTTTCCAATTCTAATTCATCTACTAAAGAATCAAGGGTGGTTAGTTCAATAGTTTTCTTCTTTTT
>JBHLKV010000146.1:0-7224 GCA_048886305.1 Candidatus Hodarchaeota archaeon | reverse complement strand
TCAAATAGTATGGTAAGCAGTATTACTAACTAAAATATTATCTGATTGTTTTAGCAAAAAATAAAAAATGGATTAGAATTTCTTTATAAATTTTTCCCTATATAATTCTTAATCAATTAAATCTTTCTTAAAATGAATCAGATTCTTAAATTAATCAAAATCATTATTTCATTTGGTTAATCCTCATAAATTTTTTACAATAAACTTGATTTTTTTAACTCATATAAAAGACAAAAATTCTTGATTTAGCATCTCAGAATTTGATCAAACTTTTTATTTCTTTTAAATATATGTTCCATTATTTTAATATGTAGACTTTAAGGATTTTATACTACACTAAAGTTCTGATTTTTAACAGAAATTATGTTTCTATAAAAAAAATCTAACTTTCACGAGATTGATCATTTTTATTAATTTGAATTTTGTCGTTTAATTTTTTTCATTTTATTCTTCATAAAATTAAGTATGAATCAAAATCTTTAAATATCTAAAAGATGTATAAGTATTTAACTAACTATTAAAAAATAATTATAATTCGTAATTTTTTATATTATTAATTAAAAAGTGGAGGAATAAAAATGAGTGAATACATTAGTTGGAGTCCTATTAGAAGATTAATGAAGCACAATGGGGCAATTATCGTAGCTCGTGATGCAGTTGATGAATTAGTTGATTGGATGGGTCAAAGCGCTGAAAAAATTACAAAAGTAGCCTTAAACTTGACAAAACACGCCAAAAGGAAGAAAGTAACAAAGGACGACATTCTTTTAGCCATTAAATACTTTAAAGGCTAAACAATAGGATTTTCTAAAGTAAAAATTAACCAAATCAATTATTTTTTTTTTCTAATTATTTTTTATAACCTTTATTCTCTAATCTCTTAAAAATTTAAATCTTAAGATTTAAAATAAGAAGTTATTAATATTGTAATGGATGTATTTTTTTTCATATTTTTTGCCATAACTGTGGTGTTATAGTTATTGTAAACCTATAATCACAGTTATGGACTTTTTATTCTTTAATTGATAAAAACAATTATAATAAATTATTACTGTCTCTTAATTTAATTATATCGACTAAATTAATAAAAAACATATGCAATTAGGGTCTCAAGAGTATTATAATGGACTTTATTTGAAAAAGGATGAAATTCTTTATCGACATTATCAAAGTAATATAGTTAATCGTTGTAAAAATAAAAATTCCTTAGTTATATTGCCAACGGGGTTAGGAAAGACAATTATTGGCATTTTACTAATAGCAAACTCTCTAATAAAATATTTCAAGTCAAAAATTATTATCCTTGCTCCTACACGACCCTTAGTTTCGCAACATAGGTCATCCTGTCTAAAATTTCTAGACATCAATTCTGAAAAAATTGTACTACTTACCGGAAAAATACCTCCAGAGAAACGAACTTTATTATTTGACAGCTCAAGAATAATTGTATCTACTCCTCAAGTGATTAAAAATGATTTAATAAGGGGTAGATATGATCTCACTCAAGTTGCACTTGTAATTTTTGATGAAGCACATAAAACAAAAGGAAATTATTCATACAATTTTATATCAAAAGAATATATTAATACTTGTAATGATCCTTTAATTTTAGGATTAACAGCGTCCCCTGGAAAGGATTTTGAACACATACAAGAAATTTGTGATAATTTATACATTGAAAATATTGTATTTAAAAATTATGAGGACAAGGATGTTAAAGATTATATTTATGACATTGACACTTATATCAATTTTGTAGATTTACCGCTTGAGATTCTTGAAATAAGCCAAGTTTGGGATAATTTATTTCAAAATTTTTTAAGATTTTTCATAGAGAGAAAACTAATTAAACCTAATAAAAGATATTATTCAAAGTTAGATTTTTTAAGAATTTCTCATGATTTAACTCTCTCTTTGAAATATTTGGATTGTGTTGAATCAGAAATATTTGATGCAGAATTTCTAAACAACTTATTTTTTCAAGATCCTAAACTGATTGATATTGTTAATCAAAACCATTACGATATCCATTCAATTTACTCATATTGTTCAACCTGTATTTCTATACTTCATGCGAAAGATTTACTGGAAACTCAAGAAATTTCTCTTTTTAAATCATTTTTAAATAAAATTCGATCTAAAGCAGAACGAGATGTATTATCTGCTAAAAGGATTGTCAATTCTGAACAATTTAAACTTATAAATTCTCTTATTGAAAAAGAAGATTTATCTAAATTATCTCATCCAAAGATAAACAAAGCAATTGAAATTATTAAAGAAGAAATTGAAGAATTTCAAAATAGTAAAATCATACTTTTCACACAATATAGGAAATTAGCGGAATATTTGAAGAAGAAGTTAATTAATGAATTCAAGAGTAACCTTACTATAGAAAAATTCATTGGTCAGACATCTAAACAAGATGATATGGGATATTCACAAAGAATCCAAATAGAAATACTCGAGAAATTTCGAAATAATGAAATCGATGTATTAATTGCAACCAGCGTAGCTGAAGAAGGGCTGGATATTCCAAATGTTGATGCCATTATTTTTTATGAATCTGTTCCTTCAGAAATCAGATTAATTCAAAGGCGCGGCAGAACAGGAAGGAATAATCCTGGTAGATGTTATATTCTGTTAACTGAAGGAACTGTTGATATTCCATTCCATATTGTTGCCCGAAGAAAAGAAAAATCAATGAATTCAGTATTATTAAATAAAAACCAGCTAAAATTACAGAAGAATTTAAAAAGAAAGAAAATTGCTTTCCATTCTCCTTTAAAAGAGTTTTCAGAAATGGATTTAATTTCCAACTTTAGAGAAAGGAAAGAAAGGGAAATAGAACTTTTAGCGTACCGTTCAATTGAAGATATCATTTCTCAATTAGACTTGTATTATAAAAGTGAAGAGTATAAATCATTCAAAGACTGTGGTATAACCTTTTTTTCGGATTTAATAAAAATGGATGATACTAATTTAAAGGCAAAAATTGTAAAAATAAAAAGGAAGAACCCCAAAATACAAAAAGAGCATAAAGCTTATTTAAATAAAAATGTAAAATGTTTGATTAATTTAGCTAAAACTTACAGTAAAAGCCGAAAAATAACTTTTAAAGAGTTTAAAGAACTCGCTCGAAATGAAGACATTGAAAATAAGAAATTCTATATTCATTTTAATCAAGCTTGCAATCTTGGATACTTAAAAAAGGAAGAAGAGTTAGTACATTTTATTATGGATTTTGAATGAGAGGCGGTAGTCATTTAATTTTTTCATCTTTTTCCTTCTTCAGAAAATAATATATTAATAGTGCGCCTGTTATTATCACTGGTACTGCAATTGCAGCAGGATTTCCTCCACTAAAAAGGAATAAGTAGTATGAAATGGTCACTATTGAAGTAACTAGAGCTATTATAGGACCATATTGTCTAGCAAAATTAGTTATATGGCGCAAAATCATATTTACCTTGAAATTTGTGCTTTTAATTACTTCAAGTTCAGTTTCATCTAACTCATCTAATATATCAGGATTTTCATAATATATCCCAAAGCGAGGGTCATATTTTCCATTTAGTTCTCCCTCACTAATAAGGTGTAACAAGTTATCTTGTATGTTTTGTTTCTTTATTTTTAATTCATGATTTAGAAACCCAATAGTCAAGAATTCATTTGTCACTGCCTTGATTGTCATATCTATATAAGATTTCAATACTAATCGTTCTAGTGATTTAACTTTTTCACTTAGGATTTCGTTATATTCATTAATGAATTTATTATAATCCTCTAAAATGTATTTTGAGATTTGAGCAAAATTCTTTGATTGCCTATTAAATTCTCTTATCTTATTATTGACATTTTTATTAATTTCTTTAATTTCCAATTCAATATTCTTAGCTCGCTTATGAACTATTAAATTTATTCTTTTAAATTCTTTAATTTCAATATTATCTTCTACCTTTCTTTCTAAATTACCAAGTAATTGGCTTAAATAAATTTTGTAGTCATTGATAAAGCTCATTAACTTATCTCGGAATGATTCGTGTTTCATCATAGTTATCTGATCATTGACTTCTTTAATTTTCTCCTCATATTCATTAAATAAATGGTTTTTTTTCCGAACAAAGAGTTCCCTAATTTCAGGAACTAATGTATTTGAATCTTCAGTTCTATTCCAAAGATTTTTTAATTTTCCTTCAATTTTTTGTTGAGTTTGACTTAATTTTTCTTCAATTAATTTCTTTTTAGATTCAAAATCCTCCTGAATCTCGTTATGCGAATGAATTTGCTCTGTCCTTTTGAGTATAGTTGTAAAATGTTGCATAATTTCAACTTTTAAATTATTATATTGTTTATCAATGATACTTATCATTTCATTAAAGAGAGCCAGACCGGCTTTTATTTTTCTAATTGCAGATTTATCATTTTCTATAACAGATTCAAAATAACCCTTAGTTTCAACAAATTCCTCTCTTTCTTGATCAATCTGAAGCTCAATTACTTTATTATAGAATTGGTTTGGGATAACATCTTCAAAAATTTTCAAATCGTTAATTCGATTTTGAAGTTCAAGCATATTTATATTTAAAGTGTTTTTTCTTATACTAGAATCATAGAGTGCTAAAATTTTTCCTATTCTCTCTCGACTTAATTTTAATAATTGATTATCGAGATAATTTCTCAGCTCTTTATTCAAATAATAATTATTTGTATAGACAAGCAGAGATTTATCATCTTCATTTAGTTCTGCATTTATTTTAGAGATATCGATCATATCTTTAATTTTATTGATTAAAACTTTACAACTTAGGTTTAATTCATTTTTTAAATCACTTAATTTAATGTGATTTGATTTTTTCTCATCGGTAAATAAATTGATTCTTTTTGAAATAATATCATTTATATATTTGTCTTTTAAGACTGGTATCTCATTACTTAAAAATCCTTTAAATTTCTCCCATTGTATTATAGTTACTTTCGATTTTTCTTCGAAATCCTCAACATTTTTTCTACATTTAGTTAATTTCTTTAAATATATATTATTAGCAGCTTCAAATATAGCTATAAAATCATCAAAACCTTTAACAACGTTATTGATTTTAAGATATTTCGTTTGATCTAATTGGCTTTTATAGTTATTTAATTCTGTTTTAAATTTACCAATTTCCTGTGATACAAAACTATCAAAATCTTCAATTTGATTGCGATTCCTCTCAATAACTACTTTATTCTTTAACGATTGAACTCTTTCTGCTATCAGTTCAATGATATTATCTTCTAAATTATCTAATGCTTCCAATAAATAACCATAGAGGAGATAAAGTTTTTGTTTGGATTTAATCTCTTTTCTGACTTTTGATTGGATTTCTTTAATTTCATTTGTTTTATTATTTAAGAGTACATCAGATTCCTTTTTAATCACATTAAATGCTTCTTGAAATAGATTGTTATCAGTTATATTCTTAGCTTTTTCACTTATATCCAATATCTCAATTTTGACTCTTTCTTTAATATCATCAATCATTCTCATATTTGTATTAAAGAATTGAAAACCTGAAGTATAATAACTAAAAGTAGATTCAAATTTTTCTTTAAAACTTAACCAATCACCAATAACTTTTTTATGTTTAGTTAGAACACTTTGTTCTTTTGTTGTAACTTGTTGAGAAACATTATAAATAATATTATCATACTTACTGACACTTTGTGAGATTTGATCAAATTCTTTAACAATAAAATTAAATTTTTCATAACTATATCCTTGTTCAAAAGTTTCTCTAAATAAATTTCTAAAATCATCCAATTTTTTTGTAATTTCTTCGGAAACACTCCCAATTTTTTCTTCTAATTTTTCTAGCAGATTACTTATATCTCTTAGATATTCTTTTTCAGAAATTTTTTCTCTTAAATATAATTCTACTTCGCTTAATCTTTTTTGTATTACAGAATAAACCTTAGTCCATTGAGAAATATCCGATTTTAATAATGTCTGTATGTTGAGATAATATAAATCTTCATTAAATGAATTTTCAATATTTTCATTAAGAAAATCAGCATCCATTAATGCATTTCTAACAATAAATTTTAACCTTTCTTTCGCATAATCAATTTCTTCTAAGATTAAATAAGATTCTATTTCATTCTTTATTTGTGATGTAATATTTTTTAATTTTAAAGTCATATTATAAATATCGTTCTTTATATCCTTCAATTTCTCTTTTTCATTTAATATTTGCTCTAAATTTATCTCTGTATCGCAAACTATTATATTTTCAAGAAAGAACTCCAAATAAAACCTCTTTCTCTCTATTTTACCCTTAAAAAATCTACGCTGAATCAATTGATCTACCATGGGAATAATATCATCTTTTAATTTTAAGGATTTAAAAGAGTATTTAGATTTACAGTCCTTTAGCAATTTTTTAAAGGATATTATACTCTTACTTGAAAGTTGATTATATATCTCTTGAGCCACAACATTTTTTCCTTTACTTAGGTTACGCGTAAAATTTTTAAATTCAATCTTATTATTTAAGATCTTTAAATTAAAATTATAGCTTAGATTTAAATATGAGATTATCTCTTCAATCCCATCTGATAAACCAAACGTACTTTTTATTTGATTTAAATCAATATATCTTTCTTTTTCTAATTGTCTAAATAATAATCTTTCAATTTCATTGATAAATTTTTTCCATATCAAAGATAGAAGAATAATTAATTTTGAAATATCAATTAAATTATTTGAATTCCAACCTGCTTGGTTATTTAATATTTCAAGAATTTTAATATTAATAAAGGAAAATATACCAGCAGGATTATAATCTAATAGCCATGAAAAATTCTCAAGGATATATACTATCCAAAAAGTGGTATCAATTTCACCAATTTGTTTAAAACTAAAACCACCATTTTCTCTTTGAAATTGGTGAAAGTATTGTATATCCTTTTCACTGACTTCAGAATTTAGGTCTAAAAATCTCAAACATAATAATTTAAAAATTAGAGAAGGATTCTTTTTCTTATCTCCAATATATGAACTAAATTTGTCCTTTTTTAAGCGGATATCAATTCCTAGAATCGAAAATATTTCTATCACGAAGTATAATGTCTTTGCCGCTATGGGTTTTTTATCAATTTCACAATTTTTTTCTAGACAATGTAAAAATCCATTTCCTTTCCTGTGAGTTAAAATAAAATTTATTATTTCTTCTCGAACTTGGTCTT
>JBHLKV010000145.1:0-7269 GCA_048886305.1 Candidatus Hodarchaeota archaeon | reverse complement strand
TTCTACATGGAATGCGAGCTTCTGAAGGAGCAATAGAATCAGTCAAAATTGATAGAAATACTTTGGAACCTTCAATAGGCGTAATAGGAAACATAAGTCCACTTGGATTGTGTGGTTCGGGGCTCATTGACACTGTAGCCGAAATGCTGAAATCAAATATCATCATGCGTACGGGAAAATTTAATATCAAATCTAAAAAAGTAATGAACCATCGTCGCGTAATAAGAAGGGAAGATGGATACCATTATATTATATTTAAAGCCGAATGGGATAATGGCCAGTATCAAAAAAACAGTAATGATAATACTACAAAGGAAATCACCATTTCTCAGAAAGATATTCTTCAGCTTCAACTAGCGAAAGCTGCATTTCTATCAGCAGCAAATTTACTACTTGAAATGGACCATAAAAAAACAGAATCTCTTGAACAGGTTCTTTTAGCAGGAGCCTTTGGAACTTATATCAATAAAGAAAATGCTGCTTTTATCGGTTTATTCCCTGAAGTTGATCAAAACTACATTTTCCAGATTGGAAATTCAGCAGGAATTGGAGCACAATTATTTATAAAAGATATTGAACAAAGAGATCTAGCAAATAGGATCGCTTATGAGATCAAATATAGAGAAATCGCATCAGTACCATCATTTCAAAAGGAATTTACCTTTTCTCTTTATTTTCCTCATTATAATCTTGATAGGTTCCCTCTAATAAAACAAGAATATGATAACATTCAGTTAAAATAAAAAGGTAAAAAAAAAAAGATTAATTTTACGTTAGGAATTATTTATTTACAATAGTAAAAATTTTTTGAAGACCTATGATAAAAACTGGAAAAGGTAAAATTTCGAAGAAAAAATCGGGAAACCGTGCTTATGATAGTTATTGGGTTTATATCCCTAGTAAGATTGCCAAAGATAACACTTTTCCTTTTAGAGATAAAGAAGAAGTTGTGATAGAGTTAAAAGGAGAGCATTTAGAAATTCGAAAGATATACAACCTAAGTGACCTAACAAAAGTATATGATATTGTGGATGCTACACTACCAAAAATTATAGAAAGTAAGGCGCTGATTAATAAGGATAAACCATTCATTTATTATCGGGATGAGGTTTATACGTATGAAGATGCCAATATAGCATCAAATCAGATAGCCAATGGACTTATAAAACAAATCAAAAAATTAAAATTGAAAACTCCTCATATCTCTGTAATATTTCCAAATAATCCAGAGGCTCTTTTTTATTGGTTCGGTATTGCAAAAACTGGTAGCGTGTATGTACCAATAAGTTATTTATTAAGAGGGAAATTGCTGGAATATGTTTTGAAAAATAGTGACTCAGATATTTTGATTATCGACTATAAATATCATGCAAATGTTGAGGAGATTTACGAAAACTTACCGAAAATAAAAAAAATTTTTATCCAAAACGCTCCAAATGATTATAAATACGAGGATAAATATGCTAGTTTTACAGAAATCTTTTCTGATAATTCAGAGAATCCTAATATTAATATGAATAGTTTCCATCCTCTTGAAATAACATATACATCAGGGACTACAGGAATACCAAAAGGAGTATTATATAGAAATTATTACACCTTGTCAGGAATTAGTGTAGGAAGGCAATTGGAAGACTTAGGATTTGGCAGTAATATTAATAAATTTTATTGTCCCTTACCATTATTTCAAGGATTAGAACGATATTTCTTGATAATTCCTATAATGTATCATAATGGATCAATAATAATCGCAGAAAATTTTGATGTTTCAACTTTTTGGAGCGATATCGAAAAATATAAACCTGACGGTTTTTGTTATTATGGAGCACACTTGGCAATGCTAGTAAATCAGCCACCGTCAAAAATTGATAGGCATCATTCAATTAAATATGCTTTTGGAGCTGGCGCTTTAAAAAAAATATGGGAAACCTTTGAGAGAAGGTTTGGGGTTCAAATAATTGAAATGTGGTCTCTTGTTGAGGGAATTGGTTTTACTATAAATAATGTAGGTTCCAAAGGAGGAAAATTAGGATCTATTGGAAAGGCAGCACGGGGTGTTGAAGTTAAAATTGTCGATTCAGAAGGAAAAGAATTACTTCCTGGACGAGATAATATCGGAGAAATCTGTGCAAGAACAAGACTTCCTTTTGAACTCGAATACTATAACTTACAAGAAGAGACTATAACAAAAAAAGGAGAAGATCGATGGGTTTATACAGGCGATTTTGGATATGCGGACCATGAAGGGTTCATATATTACTTAGGAAGGAAATCGGATATGATCCATAAAGAAGAAGAGATATTTTTTGCAGTTGATATCGAAATAGTCGCAAATTCACATCCCCTTATTATCGAAAGCGCTGTGTTTGAAGTTTCGGCTAATAAATCCTCGGATTTAAAAATATGCGCTGTAATTCAAAAAGGTGCTTCAATTACACCCAAAGAATTTTATCATTATCTGGAACAAAACTTAGCTTATTTTATGGTTCCAAGATATATTGAATTTAAAAGACAATTACCAAAAAATGCAAACGAATTAATTCAGAAATTTATTCTTAGAAAAGAATGGGAATCGGGAAAATCGTTAATAAATACCTATGATGCAAAGAGTATCAGTTATTAAAAGAAAATTTGTCATTCACAAAAAATAAAAAAAATCTTATTTCAAAAACGAGTGATTTAAAATAACTTATTCTTATTCTGATAATTATTATAGTTATGACGTTATTTGATCAACTTGATAAAAGTCAATTAAAAGAATTACTCGTCAAATGTTGGATGACTCATGATGGCTCTTGGTTTTTTAACTGCGCTCGTGAACTAGGTATTGATACTGCTAACAAACTAAATAAAGCATCTATTAAATCACTTTCCGTAATTGAAATGCGACGGGTAAAAAAGGCTTTAGGAATGGAGAATATAAAGATAAAAACGTTTGAGCAAGTAAAAGAGTTTATAGCCAATGCTTTCAGTATAATAAAAGGGGATTTCATGGACTTTAAATATACATTCCCCGAAAATAATCGGATGCATTGGGAAATGAACCAGTGTTTCGCTTACAAGGGAATGGAAATGTTTGGATTTGATAAAGATTATGAATGTGGTGTCATATACCGGATTAGTTGCTGGTTGGATGCTCTCGGTATAAACCATACAATTGAGCCTGAAATCGATAAATGCTTACTAAATTCTCAGAAAATATGTTCTGGAGATATTGTATTAAATCTGTAAATCTCAATTATAGATACCTTCCATTTAACATGAGAAAGTTTCTTTTATTCAATTTCAATAATTCTTATTGCTGTGATTGAAGTTTCTATGGTTGACTACTCTAATATTTATTTTGAGTGCGACATTTAGTACAAACTGACTTTATCCCTTTTTCTTTTGACTTTTAATCTAATTTTTAATTTATGATAAATATAAATAGAAATCAATATACTACAAATTAATATAATAATAAGTCCTATAACTGGCTCAAAAACAATAATAAAAATAAGCCAAGTAACAAAAATCCCACCAAAAATATAAAAAATAAGAAATTTCCAGCAGAAATACCCAACATCTATGTTATGAAGCTTAGATTCTGAAGAGGATTTTGCCCTTTGATCTTCTATCATCTGAATGAATCTTTCAATTTCCTCTCTTATCTCAGCTCCATAAAGTCCAAGTATTTTATCCCTCAAATCTTTGTAAAGCCACTTTATAAAAAATTGGGGCTTAAAATTATAAATTTCTCTAACAATATCAAAAAATTCAGAATCAGAAAGATACTGAAATTCTTCTTTAGCCCGTAGGTTAAACAAATGGGATAAAATTATCTTTTTTTTGATGGAAGCCGCTATTCTCTTTTCAAATATTTCTTTAATATTATTCATTATTTGATTTATATCACTCATTTTTATTCTCTTGTTATTTTTCTGAACTTTCAAATGACTTTTTCCGAAAACCTGATTATAGTATTGTTTAATTTAACTAATACAAATAACATACTATTATTTTAAATTGCTTTATCATTTTTTCATTTCCTTATTAATGAGAATGATTGATACAACCGATAGCATGCCAAGCAGAATGAATAAAATATACCCTGGAATGACTGTTTCGTCTTTTTCCATAGGGATTGGGCATTTCATTAGAGGAAAATGATCTTGACTACCTGTTTGAATATAATATGGAGTATCTCCGATACCGTCATCATTTGCATCCTCTCCTTCATAATCATCCCAATAATTTCCAATCGTCCCATTATCCCATTTATTATTTAATCCACTATCATCTGCATTGTATTGATTCTTCTCAAAACAATTACGATATATGAGGTTATTTGTGCAGTTTGCTTCGACAATAAAACATCCAAAATAAGAATTACTAGATATTATGTTTTCTGAGATGTTATTATTTTTGCTATTTATTAAGGATATACCATCTTCATTGTTTTTTACATTGTTTCTTGTAATATTGTTAGAATCACTGGACGCAATCCAAATCCCTATCCAATTATTACCGTCTACACTGTTTTCAGAAATATAATTATTATTACTTCTCCAAATTTCTATACCAATTTCATTATTTTCTACAATGTTTCTTAATATCATATTTTCATTGCTTGATACACTTATATCAATTCCTTGTTGTTTATTGTTTATAATTTTGTTTTTTGAAATAATATTATTATAACATGTTTGAAAGAAGTAAATGCCATCAAGTTCATTATTAATAATTAGATTTTCTGAGATTATGTTATTATTACTTAATCCTAAGACTATACCCCAATGATTATTATTATCCACTCTGTTTCCAGTAATAATTATATTGTGACACTGGATTAAATGAATCCCATTATCATTACTATAGGAATGAATATCTCCAATTAATTTTCCATTCTTAACATTTTCAAGAGAAATTCCATATGTGGAATTATAAATAATACAGTTTTTAATTATAAAATAAACATCAGAATTTGTTATAGTAATACAATATCCAGAACGTTCACCATCGATTAATACCTTTTGAATTACAAATGGATCATTAACAGTTCCAGAACCAGAACACCATTCCTCTGTATCTGCAATTAATGCCCAATCATCATTACCATTAATATATATCGGAGATCCTGTTAAATTCAGGTAATCTGCTCTTTTCAATTTAAACTCGTTGATGCTTTCTGAATTTTCATAAATCTTCCATTGATAATCGCTGAAATTAGCATTGATCAGAATAAATAACACAAAAATAATTCCTAAGGTTATTAAAATTGATTTTATCTTTGTTATTTTTTTCATTTTATTTTCGCCAAAAATGTAAAAACCTATATGTAAAAAGAGTTTAAATCAATATTTAAATACTTTGTCGGTCATTCAAAATTTAAATTGAATTTTTAATTTTCATTTTTTATGAGCAAAAGTCCAATTAAAAAAGGCTTACTAAATTCTCAGAAAAAATGCTTTGGGGATATTATTTTAAATCTACTTTTTGACCTAATATGGCTACAATTGACCTTAAAGATAAAGTAAAAGAAAGACTTAAAGAATATATGGAATTAAAAGGATTTAAAACTTATTCTGAATGTGTAAATCTACTCTAGAATTCGCTGGGTTCCATGATGAGACATTAAACACAAATAAAAAGAAAAAATAAATATTGATCACAAAAATACGCTACTCTAATTGTAAAATTCAATGTGTTTATATAGCGTATTTGCTGGTTATAAGATACATTGGGCTTTTAAATTCCATTAAAGGGATTTAAATAAAAAATAAAAATAAATTTAAGTATTATCCTTTTTCTGATTCTTTCTTAATTTAACTGTTATAACCGTCCCGATTACTAACCCAATTACACTTATCATTATATATAAGTTATAACCAGGAATTTCTTTAGACTTTTCGCTTAGAATTGAACTTGCTAAAGTAGAGGTTGATAAATAAATACCATATCCATCACCATCTTGTCCATCGCTTTCCCACACTATGGCAACATCTTTATTGGACAAAGCACAGATCCCGGAATACCATTGATTACCTGTAGTATAATTATTGACCTGGTATTCAGGGACAATCGATTTGCTGGTGGTTACATTGACAGCTCTCATATATACACCATAACCATCACCATCTTGACTTGCGCTTTCCCATGCTACAATGAATAAATCACTAGATAATGCACAGATTGAAGGATTTTGTTGACTAGTAAAATTTTCTTGATTCATTTGCAATTCTGCTGTGATATTATTCCCTGTGGTGGTGTCAATTACAGTAGCATAGACACCGTATCCACTTCCATCTTGTCCATTACTTCTCCAGGCTACAGCTATGTTTTCATTGTCAAGTGCACATGCGGAACAGAACCACTGATCATTTATCGTATAATCATTTATCTGAAACTGTTTTGTGAGATTATTACCTGTAGCGGCATCAATTACAACCCCAAAAACTCCATATCCATCTCCATCTAGATTGCTACTCTCCCATGCTACAGCGAAAGCATCTTGGGAAAGACTGCAAATTGAAGGACGTTGTTGTGATCCTGTAGTGAAATTGTTCACACGGAATTCACCCGTGATGGCACTGCCCGTTGTTGCATTAAACACTCTCGCATAGACATCATAAGACCCAGCGTCCTGGTTACTCTGCCACGCTATGGCAAAACTATCATTGGAGAGTGCACAAATCGAAGGTTCATATTGATATCCACTTGTATATTCATTTACTGGTATTTCGGGTGTAAGGCTAGTGTGAGTAATTACATTGTAAACCTTAGTGTAAACGCCCCAAAAACTGCCATCTTGATTCCAACTCGACCAGGCAATAGCAACTACTTCACTAGAAAGTGCACAAATCGAAGCAAATGCTTGATTATATGATGTGTAATCATTCACCCGGAATTCTGAGGTAATATTATTTCCCGTGGTTGCATCAATTACAGTTCCATAGACTCCATTCTCACCACCATCTTGTCCATAACTTTCCCATACTATTGCGAGAGTTTCATTGGTAAGTAAACATATTGAGGGAAGTTTTTGATTATTTGTTGTGTAATTATTGACTTGAGCATCAACAATATTAAATTCGAGATCATAAACCACTGTAGCCCTCCCAATAGGAATACAACTAAATAATGTCAGAATACTTAATAGAGATAGAATAAATAGATTCCTAAATTTTACTTTAACCATTTTTTTAACCACTGTGTTTATAGATAATACAGATTTTATTATCAGTACATATATAGTTTTGGTATTTTAATTAAACAAATCAGTCCAATTTA
>JBHLKV010000144.1:0-7285 GCA_048886305.1 Candidatus Hodarchaeota archaeon | reverse complement strand
ATATCCAGTATACTTACTTAAATTGAAAGAGATTAAGAAACAGGAGGCTTATCAAAGAAATGAAAACATTTTTGAGACTTCAAATAGAATTTTCAGAAATCAATTGCTTTATGATGAATCAAAACAAATTAGTCTTCTTTTTATAAAGATTATCAAAAAGGAAGCATTAAAGGTTTTGGAAAATGAAGAAAACCTATCTGGGATTAATCACGCAATAGAATTAGAAAAAAAAATACGAAACATTGCATCGGCTTATTTAGAAAAAGAAGAACAATTAAAAATTAATTTAGATGAAGTATATAAAAAAATAGCTAATGTATTTATTGATTTAGACGATCTGCAGAACGCTCATATTTATAATGATAAAATTGAGGATAAGATATATAAAGCAGAAATCCATAAAAAAATTGCTGCACTTGAGGCAGAAAAAAGTGGTTTAGAATCTAAAAAAGCAGAAGAAAAAAAGAAGGCAGAAATATTAAGGCAAGGATTGTCAATTATTAAAAGTAAAGCTAAAGAAGCTTTAATAGACAGAGAAAAAGAATTTAGGGAGAGGAAAGGCTTAAAGAGGGTATATTTTGAAGAGGCTTTAAATTGTTTAAAGAACAAAGAATTCGATAAAGTTTTAGAAATATATAAAAATAACATTGTAAGATTTAATAAAATTAAGAAATATAATTTAGCTGGCTTATCTTTAGTAATAGTTAGTTTAATACTTATGAAACAAGGTAAGACTAATAAAATTTCTGCTATTCTAAATGATATTAAAAACGAGCTATCCAGTTTAGGAAAATTGATTTCTGAAAGTTTTCCAGTAAAATTAATAGAATATATAATAGAATTGGAGAAACTTAAGGATGAACCTAAACTTAAAGAAGCATTATCCTATATAGAGAATTTGCCACTATTTGAAGAAGAATTAGAATTATTATATGATTATTTAGGTAAGGAATACAAAAAAGAAGCTATACGTGAAAAATCTATCGAACGAGTTGAAGACTTAAAATTTAAAATAGAAATCGAACAGAGATTTGCTAAAATAAGATCTAAAATACCAGATATCCGAAGGGAAAAAAATGATTTTTATAATAAACGAAAAGCTATGAGAAAACGATATTATCTTGACGTTTTAGGCTTATTAGAAATGCAAGAATTCAAAAAAGCAGGTAAACAATATTTTGACTTAGCTTTTAAAATTTCTAAAAGACAAGATTATAACACTAGTTCATTATTAATACTTCTCCATGGTTTATCTTTATTAAAAGCAGGAGAAACTATACCACTCATTAGGGATAATATGAATAATTTCTTAGATAGTTTAGGAATAAATAGAAAGCTAGTTGAAGAAACTTTTTATATCTCGTTGATCTTGATTATCCTTGACGTTAAATTATATAAAATGGAAGAATTTTTACCAAAATTTAATGAGATGCTAGAGATTCTTCCATTATTTGAAGAGGAGAAAGAATTAATATCCCTTCAAACTGAATCTTAAATTATTCAACAATACTAGCATACTTCTGCAAATCTTTTACTCTCATTCTTAATGTAACTTCTGTTACACGTGCTAACTTGCTTATTTCCTTTTGCGTTCGATTTTCATTGCAGATTTTTGATCCAATATATATGGCTGCAGCCGCAATTCCTTTAGGGTCTTTTCCAGCTGAATTAAATCCGCATTCTTTAGCTTTTTCAATGATTTTAACAGCTATATTTCTGCACTGCATAGATAGTTTTAATTCATCATTAAATTTATCAACATAGCGGATTGGTGAGAAATGCTGCACTTTTAAATTTAATTTAGGAAGTACTTCCATAAGTATTAATCTATAACTCTTAATAACTTTCTTTTTTGGTATCTGGGCGACTTTTGTTATTTCTTCAACAGTTCTTGGAATACCGTGCACTCTTAAAGCCGCGAATATTGAAGCTGAAAGTAAAGTATCAATACTTCTCCCCATTGTTAATTTCTTTTTTACAGTTTGAGTGTAGATTCTAAGAGCATCTTCGGCAACAGTATCAGGAATTCCTAGTCTTTTTTGTAAGCGTTGCAAGTTTGGTAATGCAATCCATAAATTTCTCTCATAACTTGTAGTAAGCGATCGATGGATTTTAGCTAGTCTATTAAATTTCGATTTATATTTGGGACTTAATAATGTCCCTCTAGCGTCTCTACTTCCTCTTATAATTGTTCTTGGGCCAATTGGGCTGTAAACCCTTTCATTACTTTTTCTTTTTTGGATCTCTTCTTGAGTGAAAGCTCTGCGAGGACTATCATCAAGAATTCTGCTATATACAGAGCCACAATTTAAACAGACATAGAAACCATCCTCTTGAGAAATCTTTGGTGAATCACAACAAGATTCTTGATCTTCATCCTCGAAGAATTCATCATCCTCAAAATGAGATGGCATAATAGTATAAGGGATTGGAATTATTACTTTTTTGTATTATATTTAAAATAAACTAAATATTTAAATTTTAATCTAGATTAAAATCGGGTGTGAAAATTTAAATCTTTATCTTTTTAACTAGTATCTTAAAAGTTTAATAAATAATAATAAAAATTATTTAAACATTATATAATTAAAAAGAAAGTTTGATTACTAAAATGGCTAAAACGGAAACAGATTTTTCTAGCGTGATAAATGTATTTTCTAAATTCTTAGATCCTAAAGATTCTAAGATTAACAAGCTAAAAACTTTAGATGATATTTTAAAATTACCAATTCATTCATTTAAATTCGTAAATAAAGAAGAATCAAATATAATAAAAGAATTGTTTGAAATTACCAAGATTAATGAGATTTCAAATTTAAATAAAGAAAATCCATTTGAAAGTATAATTAAATTTCTTGAAGAAGCTGAAGATCCATCAACTGTATCTGAAATGAAAGAAAATTTATCAGTAAAAATCGAGGAACTTAAAGAAAAATTTCCTACCCTTGAAAGAAATTTAAAAAAAGCAATAACAGTAAGTTCCATAATTACAAATTTTGAAGCAGATATAAGAGATTTTGGAGCTCAAGCACAAAAGATTGTAGTCGCAGGATTGGATAATGCGGGAAAAACTGCCTCCTTATCCAAATTGGGGGGGCGTTTAGGTGTAAGCGATTTGATTAAGACACAGCCAACAAAAGGAGTTTATCGAATGAATGTGGGTAGTGAAAAACTTTCCCTTTATATCTGGGATCTAGGAGGTCAAGAGGAATACAGAGCACGATATCTAGAAAATCCCGAACAATACTTTCTGCAAATAGATCTTCTAATTTATGTTATTGACGTCCAAGATCCAGAAAGATTTGATGAAGCAGTAGAATATTTTGGTAAAGTTATTGATTTAATTATAACCTTAGAAGAAAATCCATATATTATAGTTTTTATTCATAAATTCGATCCTGATTTAAAGAAGGATCCCGAAATTTTGTTAAATATTGAACTTTTAAAGGAGCAATTAAATGAATTATTACAAAAGAGAGATTTTACTTTTGATCTCGAGATTTATTTGACTTCTATATACTCAATGATTTCCCACGAACCTCAATTTGCCAAATATATTAAAAAAATAATGAGTGATACCCATTCTTTAGCTGATCCCACACTTAGAAAGGTAGATGGTCTTGGCAAGACATTAGAAGAAACGATGAATGTTATTATACGTCTCTCTGAGAGTTTGGCTAAACAATTGAATGATATCGATAGCCGTCTTCGAGCGATAGAATCAGGAGCATTTCAAGTGGCTCAAAGTGGTATACCAATAGGAATTGCTAATCCAGATCAAGCTAAAGTAGGAGCAAGAGAAAATACAAGATTACGGGTTCTAGATGAATTAAAGGATTTATTTGCAAAGAAAAAACGCTTAGATCTTTAGAATCACGTATTACTTTTTTTAATATATTCTTTAATCACTCTTGATATAGCTAATAAAAATATCCCTAAAAAAATAAAAATACATAAAAATAGATACCAGATATCTTTTATTAACATTGTATTAATTTGTTGGTATTGAATATTTTGGGGAAATAGCTGTTCAAAACACGTTATTAGCATATTTAATAATGGAGAAACTATATAAATAGCAGAAATAAAGCCAATAATTCCTAAAATATAACCAAAAATTACGTCAGTAGGATAATGGACTCCTATTTGAATTCTTGAAAAAGAGACAATAACAGCAATACATAACATGACAAGAATCAATAAGGGTGAATTTAGTAAAAAACCAAACAATAATCCATAAGAAACAATATTATATGAATGCCATGAAGGAAAACTCTTAGAAATTGGTCTACGTTCTAATACATGTAATTTATTTTCATTAAATTTATCAAAAGGTCTTGATCTTTTAACAATTTGCTTAATTGAGAAAATAAAAATAAATCCATTTAAGAATATAGCAGAGAAATGTGCAAATAAAAGGGGGTCATACCATATGAATAAATAAAATGCTATTAAAGAAATCCATAAGGTTTCCCTTCCCAAAAATGAAATTGGTTTTAATAAATATGTAAATGCTTTTCCTCCTATTCCATTATATTTTAGAATGATTTTTTGATCCCACTTATCCACTCTTGATATAAATTCGTTTTTTTCCATGCTAATATTAATTCATTCTTTTTAAATTGAATTTAAAAAATTATAGGCTTTCTGTACTTCTGGAATTTGTTTTTTAAAATATTCAATTGAATGTGAATCCGATCCTACAAAAAATTCACCTCCCTCATTCTTTAACTCTTTCACAACATGCATTGAAGGAAATGTCCTCTTTATTGGAAACTTCAATCCGGATAAGTTTAATTCTATTTTGATTCTATTTTTTATACACAAACGACCTAAATTTATTATTCGATTATCAGAAACGTCACAATCATCCGTAGGTATTAAATCATTATTATTAATATACCGAAAAATGGTATCAATGTGGCAAACATTCTTAAAAATATTCGAATTAATCATTTTTTCACTAACATTAAAATATTCATCAATAATTTGTTTTATTAGCTTCTTTTCAAGTAATCTTGTTAAGCCCTCTTTGGTTGTAATTGGATAACCAATTATCCATTCATGAATAGATCCTCCAATAAAATCAAATTCTTTCTTATAATCATCCATTAGTTCAATAAGTTGAATCTCTTTATCCTCATAGTATTCAACTTCTAAACCGCTAAGTATAGAATCATATACTTCTTTAAGTTTATCAATCTCCTCGAGATAATCGTCAATTTTACCACCATAAAAAGGATTGGTCTTATCATTTTCTATGTAATATAATTCATAATGGTCAAGAAAACAGACATTAATTCGGTGCTCTTCAGCCACCTTTATATAATCTTCAAAGGTTGGCCCATCTTCTGCAACATCTACACTCCAATCTCTTGTGTGAACATGAAAATCAGTAAATTTAAATCTCATAAATCAACAAAATTGGTAATTAAAGAAGAAAGATAAAAATATTGTTTATTTATTCCATAGAATTTTCTTTATCAAAAAAGACTTCATAAAACAACTCTTTTTCATCCGCTTGTGGTGGGGTTATTTTTGTATATCCCCCCGTTTGAATGATTCTAACAGCACTTTTATTTTGAATATGAATATTCCCATAAAGTCCTTTTAATCCTCTTTCTTTTGCGATGATAATTATATGTTGATAAAGAAACCCCCCAATTCCTTTCCCCCTATAATCATCTCTCACAAGGAAACTATACTCTCCCATATTTAATTTAGGATTTAAATAATAAGTTGCATTTCCTATCATCTTTTCATTTCCAATTTCACCTATAAATGCTCCAATGGAAAAAACGTTGTTATAATCAATATTTACTTCAAATTGGGTTTTAGAATGAGTAAACTCTTTTTTCAACTCAAAAAATCTTAAATATCTATCCCTTTCAGTTAAGGAGTAGTATAAATCTCTTAACAGCGGCTCATCTGTAGTTTTAACAGGGCGAATTCTTATCTTTTGTTTATCATGTGTTTCATAAATAGTTTCATATTGAAAAGGATAAAGACAAATATTCCCATTATCGTCACATGGAAGTAATTGATCAGAATACACATAATTTAATTTCTTAGCTTCATCTAATAGTGATTGACGGAATTTTGGGTGAGCTATACAAATTAATTCAAGTATTCTTTCTCTGATTGATTTACCATGGAGATAAGCAACACCCCATTCAGTAACTACATAATGTATGTCTCCACGAGATAACATTATCCCCGCCCCTTCATCTAAATGAGAAACTATTCTTGACTTTTTACCATCTCGAGATGTTGATGGTATAATTATAACTGGTTTACCTCCTTTAGAAAAAGCAGCTCCTCTCATAAAGTCGATAGTCTCACCAAGTCCGGAATAAAATTGATATCCTTCTGTAGAAGCATTCACCTGTCCAGTTAAATCAATTTGTCGAGCAGAATTTATTGACACTAGTTTTTTATTCATTCCAATTAATCTAGGATTACAAACATAATCAGAGGGATGAAACTCAATGTAAGGATTATTGTGAACAAAATTATACAGTCTTTTTGTTCCTAAGGCATAGCTGGTGATGATTTTTTCTGGATGATAATTCTTTTTCCTACAAGTTAAAACTCCTTCTTCAATAAGAGGTATGATATTATCTGTGACATAATGAGAATGCATTCCTAAATCCCTTTTCTCCCCTAAAAACTTTAGAGTTGCGTTTGGTAAATCACCAAAACCAACATGTATCGTTGACTTATTTTCAATCAAGTTTGCTAAATTCTTTCCTATTCTCTCAGCAATATCATCTGGTTCATCAAAATGAAATTCATGTAAGGGTGTATCATTATAAGTATAATAATCAATTTCTTTCATGTGAATAAAACTGTTGCCTAATGTCCTTGGCATTTGAGGATTAATTTCTGCAATAGTAATATAAGATGATTGGGCTATTGGCTTTGCAATATCCACATTAATCCCTAGAGAACAAAATCCATAAGGATCTGGTGGTGTGATTTGTATAAGAGCCACGTCAATATGTTTTCTCCCGCTCATAAATAATGAGGGGATTTCACTTGCATAAATTGGAGTATAATCCGCTTGTCCCTTATTAATCTCTTCCCGAAGAGTTTCTCCAATAAAAAAAGCATTATGCCGAAAAAGATCTTCTGCTTTATCTTTAAAATATTTTTCAGGACCGATTGTTAAAAAATGGAGAATTTCAGTATCAATTAGCTTTTCTGAATGCTTAATTAATTCTATCGTTAATAATTGTGGTTCAGCACACCCTGAATCTATAAACACTCTATTTCCGGGGATTAT
>JBHLKV010000143.1:0-7292 GCA_048886305.1 Candidatus Hodarchaeota archaeon | reverse complement strand
TTAATTATGTATGATGTTATTGTCATTGGCGCTGGTATATCAGGTGCTTCTTTCGCAAGTAAAGTTTCAAAATATGCGAAGACACTTCTCATAGAAGCCCAAGATTTTGGTTCTGAGCAAATGGATATCCCAATTAGAACAAATATTTTTCCAGAACATAATCGACCATTTATAAAAGATGAAATCAATTGGGATAATAGTGTAATCTTTCCTTGTAAACACACAAAATCAAATTATATGAGTGATGAAGTTAATGGTGTTATCAACTCAAACGAATTTGGAATACCTCTAGGAAACATATGTTATACTGAAAATCTTATTAGAGAATTAATAAATCAATTTGAAAATCAAGGAGGAACTTTTAATTCAAGTGAAAGAATTTCAAGAATTAACAGACGCAATGATTATTTAGAAATAATAAATAGAAAAGGAGAATCTTATAATACAAAACTTCTAGCTCTCGCGACTGGTTCTCGAGGATTTGATCTACAACAATCCTTAGGATTTGATATACCTGATCATTACCCAGGGGCATTAATCCATCTATTTGGAAATGAAGATAAAATAAATGAAAACTTAGAATACAATTATATATTCCACATTAATCCAAAGATCTCAACTAATGGTCCTTTTTTCTTTAATAAGGGAATCGATAGAGTCTTAACTGGCTTTTTAGGTGGTAGAAATGAATCGAAGGAAGTTATTATGAGTAAACTTGATAAGATATTAACCAATTATAAACGCATTCAACCTTTTGTACAGGGATTAAAATATGATTTATCGACCACAGTTGTAGGAGAAATCTCCAAACATCCTATTAAAAGTTTCTCTAAAGATCGAGTTCTTGTCCTAGGAGAAGCAGCTGGGATAGTAACTGCCTTCTTTTACGAAGGATTGTTACCCGGAGTAGCCTGTGCAGATATAGCTTCCAATACGGTAAAACCGTTATTTAAAAAAAGTAGTAATTTTAGCCGATCAGAGCTACAAAAATATGATCAAGAAGTTAAACGTGTTTTGTTTACTTACTTCAAGAATGGAAATGCACTTGAATATTTGATATATAATGAAGGTTCCTATGTGAAATCTTTATGGAGATTATATACAGAGCTACTAAATGAAAATAAACTAGCCAGAAAATACATTTATGAAGCCTACATCAATCATGATCTAGCAAACCATAATACTAGTAATGATAGATTTGTTGGGGAAAAATGGTTTGGAAAGCTTCCCATGCTTTCAAAAATAACATTAAGTCCAAAATTTTTCAAAGCAATGTTATTATAGCCATAACTATTTCTCAATCCTTAATCTTTAACAATTCTATCCGTTCTTTTCTCTTTTCTTCAACCTTTCTGGCTAAAATTAACGCATATTTACCAACTAGTACCTTCAAAGATACTTTTGGTCCATATTTCTTATACATGAATCTAATTAATAGAGATAACAAAATAAATGACCCTATTGCACCAATCCAGAAGGTTAGTGCATTTAATTGATTGAGAAATATAAAATAAATAATATTATGGGAAAAATAGATAGTGAAAGAATAATAAGAATAGAAATAGAAGAATCTATAACTTTTTTTATTTTTTATGACTTCAAATTCTTCCAAGATTAATAAAACAGAGAAGGAAACTAATATTACTCCAAGCGAATATAATGTCGATGAAAAAGTTTGATGTGTCAAAAAAAGAGGAAATAGAAATATAACCGCAATTAATGTTAATATCGTACCCATTGTTAATGAAGGAATCAAGAATTTATGAAGTAATGCCGATCTTCTTTCTTTTTGATCATCTTCGAGAAATATTTTGAGCATAACGTCTCCTACAACCGTTCCCACTAGAAAAAAACTGAAGTAGTATAGAATCGGATGCAAACCATTATACAAAACATGATAAATAGCTCCAAAAATATTAATTTGTTCTTCATAGGGTAAAAGAATAGAACGAATAAAATAATGACTGATCCAAATAATTACAGCAAGGATGATTCTAAATGATTTTGAAGTTCTTAACAATAAGAATGCTAAAAATAGTGAAATGGCTATTGTAAATGGTATATACCATTTCCAAATCTGTAAAGGATTTAACGTCCCTACTGCTGTAGCGCTAGAATATAAAAAAGCTAAAATTAATATTAGTAAAGCACGAAATAAGTATTCATTATTTACTTGTTTAATACTTGTAATATCAGAAGCTTCAGCTTTAGTAATTCTACTTCGGAAATATAATACTGTACTTAAGCCTGAAAAAAAAATGAAACCAGTACCCACTATATCACCTAAAATTGAATGCAGTATCTGAGTTAACCAATGATCTTCAGGTATTACCCACCAAGAAAGCATATGTCCAAGAACCATCATAAACATACACCATCCGCGAAAGGTATCTATGCTTTTTATCCTCTTCATTTATAATCCTTCGATTTTGTACATTCAATTTTAATTACAATGGGAATTGGCTTTACTTTATCACCTTTAAATAAATAATAACAATGGATATAAACAGAAATATATTAGGATCTTTATAATTTTTTTTGATTCTTTTTCAGAGTTTTTCATTTATATATTTCTAAAATTAGTTTTTTCGATATGTAGCAACAAAAAAGTGGAAAAAAAAGTTGATTTTTATACAAAAACTAACACCATTTTTACATATAATTATAGATTTAATTAAAAATCAATAACAGGGTTAGATTAGTTTAGAATACGATAGATCAATTTATGTAATTAGAGAGAGTTTTTAATCATGACTTCAGAATGGGCAATTATTTGCAAGCTTGGAGGATATGTGAATTCAAATCCAGAAATATTGAGTTCATATCCAGATCTTGAAATTTCATCAGATAAGTCAAAAGAATTGCTTTCTAAATGCCTTCCTATAGGCGCTAAAACTGGAGATTTTATAATGGATAAATATGATAAATATAGCGTTTTGTCTTATGTATTTAAAATTCCAATTCAGGAGGATAGAGATGATTTATTCTCAATTTCAGTGTTATTAGCAAAGAAGAATAACCCTGAAATTTACAAACCAGTCCTTAAGAAATTAATAAACTATCTAGAGTTAAATCACATTCTATCTGAAAGAGTCTTGATGAGGTACCAAAAAGCCATCTATAATGGTATTAATGAGGAAAAAGATATTATTATAGAAAGTATTGAAATTAATCTTTCGAAAATATTTGAAGATATTAAATCTAAATTAATTAAACCAAAACCAGATGTAAAAGGGAGTTTTTTCTAATGGTAAATGAAGTTTTTTTAGATAATCTTGGATTTGTTAGCAATATATTAAGTTTAATATTTATCCCTGTTTCAACTATTATATTGGGATATAAGTTAGTTAAGGAGAGAAAATCTACAGGAGAATACAACATAGTACGGTTAATTGTTTTTAGTACATTTCTTACTTTTTCATTAAATGAAATCATTGGCTTTATTGTTGACTTTATACCTTCTTGGGAAAAGATGTGGGGTGCTACTTTTGGGATAAGTAATTTTTTTATAGGTTTAATGGTAACTTTTGGTCTAACGTTGATATGCTATATAAACAGATGGGAAGCATTGTATTATTCAGCAATATTTTTTTACAGTGGGATGACTATTTTTTATCTTTTAACTGGTTATGATGAAGGACTTGCATATTTTACTAATATAGCTGGAGCAATTGACATTTTATTCCTTTACTTTACCGGTCTTCGTGTTAAAGATAATGGAGCATTAGGTTTAGCAGTTTTTTTTAGCTTAGCTTTTTCCACCTTATTCATCGAAGACCCTTTAACAGCGAGAATTATAATTTTTGGTTATATAGCTTTTATCGTTTATTTCAGTCTTGGATTTTTCAAACCACTTAAACAGGAGGCATCTTAAGATGATTGAGATTCATTTATTAGCAATGGAATCATTTATTTTCGTTTTATTTATTCTAGCATTGAACAAGATGTTAAAACTATATAAAGAGCACAAAAATCAAATATATGTAGCTATAATCATATATATCGCAGCAATTATGGGCAGTACAGTTTTTAATTTAATTACTTATTTAACGGATCTAAGTTTAGATATAACAATAGCAGGAGGTATACAAATAGGAATTTTATTTGCATTTATTCTTTTTACTATTCAGGTAGAATTTATTCTATATCTAGCTAAGTTAAAAAAACTATATTCACTTCCATTCGTAGTCAATTTTTTTCTTATTATAGGTCTGATTATGGATCCAAATATGACTGCTTTTATAGTTTATGCTACCGTTGTAGGATTAGGATTACCTTACCTGCTTATACGTGAAGGAAGAAAAAATCGAAATGGTTTAGCAGTAGGAATGGGACTATTCTTTTTTGCATGGGGATTAGGGCAAATAATCCCTATTGACATCGTCTTTCAAAGCTTAAAAATATTAGGAACAGTTTTCTTTTTTCTGGCAACTCAAGGTTTTTTCGATAAATATATTGTTGTAGACCAGGAAGAAGAAAAGAAAATTATGGGTACTTGGATTTCTAAGCTTGTAGTAAGTGAATGATAAAAAATTAGAATTTTTTTTTTATAATCTTATAGCTTATATTATTTTTTTTTACAAAAATGAAAGAAATTCATTTTGTGTGTAAAAACTTTTATTTGTGGCAACATAACACAATTTTGAAATAAAAAATTGATTTTTATACCAAAATTATTATCTTTTTTCTATAAAATTCAAAAAATACAAATTAAAATCAATCAATTGAAACTGATTAAATATGGGAGTAAAAGATATTTTAAAGCGGATTTTTACACATGAGAAAAAGGTCGTAATATGTGGATTAGATTCTGCAGGTAAGACTACAATGGTTAGTTTCCTCCAAAATGGAACTTTTGTGGAACATACTCCTACAATGGGAAAAGAAATGTCAACAATAGAGGTACAGGGTGTTCGGATTAACATTATGGATATGGGTGGACAACGTGATTTTAGAGATTTATGGCTTGGTGAAATGTCTGATGCAGAATGTGTTATTTTTATGGTTGATGCCTATGCCAAAGAAAGATTTAATGAAGCCAAGGATGAGTTATGGAAACTCTCCTCAATTTTTAAGAAGAAACCTTTAATTGTATTAGCTAATAAATATGATCTTAAGCCAGTAGCCTCTCTCAGTGAGATTATCGACGCATTTAATTTGAAAAAACTACCTTCTTTTGAAGTTCTTCCAATTTCTGCTAAAACTGGATATGGAATCGTACATGCATTCATGAAAATCTATTATAAATTAACTGGTAGACAACTTTCACGGAAAATAAATCCAAAAGCATTGACCGTATTTGATAAAGGGGGGGTACCATTAACTTCGACATCGACAGAAGATATATTGCAAGGAGGTTTATTTGCTGCAATCACAAGTTTTGTAAAGGAGAGTTTCGATAGTGAACTAAACCAATTAAAAATTGAAGGAAATGTAATTATCTTTAAACGTTCTAAGCATTTGATGGGATCCATAATCCTAAATGATAAAGATAAAATCGACACAAAAGAAGCTGAGACTGGGCTTCATGAATTACTGAGTCATCTTGAACATATGTGCCCTGAACTTGAGAAAGAGCAACTTGAGCCTGAGAAGATTGAATATCTTGTAAAGCAATACGCTTCTAATCTTATATAAGATCTTTTTTTTTTCTATTTTTATTTGGATTTTTTGGTTCTAAAAAAGAATATGTTCCTATCCACGATTATTATCTAAATTCTTTTCTTTATGAAGTAATTTACTAATTAAACAAATTCGAGGATTTTATCTGGCAAAAGATTCAAAAAAATCAAGAACCTATAGAAATAAAAATTAATAATACTCTTGTAAAGACCTATATTGAAATTATAGTAATTTCAATTAAAAAGAGAATTAGGTGATAATGATTATCCTCTATTCGTAAATCAATAAAGGATTCTTGGTCTCATCCGTTCTTAAAGTCTTAATAAAACTAGCCAGGATATCTTCCTGAATTTTTACAATATCAGATGAAGAATTGAAATTCGTACAGTTCCATCCATACGTCTTCCGATCATCCTCAAAGATTATACCCGTTGAGAATTTATGCTTAACACCAGCCTTTGAATATTGCATTTTTTAGTCACTTTTAATATTTTTCTTGTTCAGTTATATTTAGAATATATGAAAATGAATATAAAAATCTATCTATTGGTTAAAATATATTCAAAAATCCGAAATATTTCTAAAAAGCTTTCAAAAAACATTATAATCCTTTATAAACCTTACATAAAAATTGAACTTTTTTCATGCTAAACCTTGTTTTTCGACAAAAAGGATCAAGAAAAGCAAATAAAATTATATTTTCAATCCAACAAAACTTTTACTTTTTTTTCAAATAGTCTAAAGTTATTATTTATTGAAATTTAAATCGTCTATTTTTATTTTTTTTTTTTAATATAGAGACTATTATTATCAATCTCATTTCTCTGTATAATTGATTTCTTTTTAAGTATTTCTAAACCTTTCTTAGATAATCTATTATTATTTATCTTATTATTAAAACTAGAAAAAACGCTAAGTGAATGAATTATATTGTTTGTAATGATTGAATTAATACACATACTTAATTTAAGATATGATAATTCACAATTATTGATAGAGATGTTTTGGCAGTCTTTGAGAATTATTCGTCTCAAAGGATTTCCATTTTGAATAGTTATGTAAGAACTACTTTTAGCAATATCAATCATAAGATTATTTGGCAATTTGTTCCAATCAGCAACTCTATAAGGAGAATCCTGAGTCCCTGCGCCTTCCCATAAATCTATATCGACATATTTTTTAATTTTTTTCTCATTTAATCTCCACCATCCAAAACGTATGAAGTATTTACCTCTATTTTTTTTTCTGAAGGTAAGAATATAAGCGATATCAACAGAACCAAAGACCAAAGCTACTACCCCGAAAAGAAGAAATCCAATATTAAATGGATATTCAGGAAGAATAAACGGAACAATAATATAAACTACTATGAGCATAACTAAATTAATTGAAATCAATATAAATAATGCAATTAAATTTTTTTTCCATTTTTCCATTATGATGCTCACCTCTTTACTTTTATACTACATATTTAAATTCTTATAGCTTACTATTTTCATTAAACCATTGCAAGGGTTGTCATCTTGTGACCAACATTTTCTCACAAGATTCATACTATTTATAAATTGGACTTTCAAAGCAATATTTTCCACCAAAGTATTAAAACTATGCTCGAACAAGGTCATCCTCCATCATTATTAGGACTTTCATAATTCTCATAAGCTACGACT
>JBHLKV010000142.1:0-7338 GCA_048886305.1 Candidatus Hodarchaeota archaeon | reverse complement strand
ATGTTATCAATAATAGCTTCACGATTAGGTGTTAACATTGCACGACGTCCAGACCAATCTCCAATCCAAGAGAAATCTTCTGATATTAAATTTTCTCCCGCTTTCACCATCTGGTTTTATCACCTATACTGCTCTATATATCGGCCATTTTCTCCAAACATAAGCAAATAAAATTTCTATCCAAAGAAATAATAATACAAATGGAGTTGCATTTACTTCCCAATAATTATTTGATTCTCCAAAAAGAAGAGGAGCCAACAGATAGAATCCAAAAAATCCAATAGTACCAAGTAGAATAACTATTAAAAAGCGAATTATCAAATTTTGCCACTGAGTATATTTTTTAGGCCAATTATCAAAAAACAAGGCAACAACTACAACTGCACATATCAAAAAAATCGCATAAGATATAGCCATGTAATAAACACCAATAACTCGCTGAATGGGGTCATCGGGAACTTTTCCTCCTAAGACTTGAAAAAACCCATCAAAAAAATATCCAATTGGTTCTAACATAACCATACATAGAAAGCCTAACAATACGCATGAAGCAAAAGCAATAATCCCCATAAATGGTTGTTTCCTACCTAATTTATTCCAAGGCCAATATTCAAACACCATCATCGTTAACAAAGAAAAGAAAATTATCCATTGTGTCCATCCAAGCGATAAAGGATACGAATTTGGAAAGGAAAATTGTATTCCTTTTATCGCAGTAAGTTCAGTTGTACCACCTGCATAACCCGCATTGAAAAATATAAGAAACCATACTAATATAGTAATTGAATTTCCAATTATCCATATAATAATTCCTCGTTTTGGCTGTTTATGTTTAAAAAAGGGCCAATACATGGTACCTGCGACCCAAAGAACTGCAAATGAAAATAAAGAACCACTTAATGCTCCAAATATAGAAGCGCTACGATACCATTTTATATACTCTGAACCTTCTGCTCCAAAATAATCACTATAGAAAATATTAAACAATGGCAACAAAACAAGAGTAAAAATAATGATAATTACAGCATTAATAGCTGTGCCGACTAAACCTACCTTCCATGGGGTGCGAAACCAATTATAATATGGCCAATTCTCAAACCAAATTGCCCATGTAACTCCAATTAACCCAAAACCTCCAATTACAGAAGCCCAAGCTGTCACTTCACTATGAAATGATGGTAAGGGGTCATGCCAACGTGGATCAAAAAAAATCCACCATGATACTATACTTATAATAAAAACAATCAATAATGAAATAAGTCCAGCAATTGGTTGTTTGAATCTTGCCATTACTACCATTGGAGCCTCATCAGCAGAAGGGATTCCTACTTTTTCACCAGCAAGAGCCATAAATTTCACTTTTATTATTATTTTTTTAATTTTTTGAATAATTAAGTTTTGATAAATAAATTCAGTTTTTAAGACTTTTAAAGTTTTAAAAAACTGATCAAATAATAAATTTTAAAGAATTAAAAAGAGATTTTATAAAAAAGTATCAATTGTTTTTTGAGTTTTAATGAAATTTATTAATTTACTGCTTTTTTTCCAATATTTTAGATTAACCATAAAGCCTTCTGCCATTTTTTTAATAGAATCATCAAAGTTATCTAATATTGTAGAAGCACCTAATGCCATTGCATTTTTTACAGTTTCTCTGATGACCCAAACTCCTAAAGGAACAAGATAACCTCCACGAACCTCACGAAAAATTAACACTCTTGCTTGTCTTCCAATATTATATAAATATTCACAAACCTCCTTTCTAGCCGAGTAATAAGCACCTGTTATATTACTTGCATAATTCTTTCTTCCTTGATAAAATTCATAATCTGTCATTATTTGAGGTTTCAAATTTCGATTACGACCATTAAGAGAAATATTCCAAAGTGTGTTTGGAGCCCAGCATTCATTCATTTCGTATGTAAACTTTCCTGGGAAAAGGAGAATCTTGAAGTGGTTATCCAGATAATTACTTTCAAATATTTGGTAATCATTGATTTCAGGGAATCTTTTAATCTCTTTAATTAAAGCTTTTGAAATAATATCATCTACAGCAGTAATAGTCCAACGTGTTGGTACTAATCTACGATTTCTCTTTTGACCAAGTAATCCAGCAGAAAATACTCTTTTAATGGTAGATTGGGGAACATGGCCTTTAAAATATAAATGCTTTGATACAGCATCTACAGCTTTTAAATCTGTATCTGATACACAATAATCTACTTTAGGATGAACTTTTACATTTTCAGTAATTCTAATTTTTTCAGTCATCCCAGTTGGACCAATTGGAGGAGCATGGTTATCCATTAGCATTCTAAGGTTCATCTTCTCTAACTTAGTTTCTGTATCAACAGGACGAGCAGCCATGGCTAATTCTTGAGATGCATCTAATAATTTTTGTACTTTAATAGGAGGTGTATTCTTCCTACTCGTTTGAGCTATGAAAACATTAGTTCTAAAATTATTTCTAACTAAACTACTTCTATAGCTTACAATTTCAGCCATTTTTTTGCCAAACCAGAGCTCTGGAGCATCAAGAATATAATTATCGGAAACATCTAAATTCAACTTAAATTCTTGAAAAGGAACAAGAGGTCCTAGATATACATTGGGATAACTAAAATGGCCTACAAAAAATCCAGGAGGACTTGCTCCAAAAATCTCTACATCTCTTATTGTTTTATCTAATTTATAAGGAACTAAAGATTTCATTACAGATTTTTTTAATAAGATTGGACAAGACTTTTTACCGCAGAGAAGTCTTGCTCCTTTGCATCGAAGACAAATGTTTTTCTCAGTTGGAGGTCTAACCAAGCTATCAGCTCTTTAATTCTGATATTCCTAAATAAAATTAGTATTTCTTATTATAAAAAGTATAAAGGAGTTTAAATTTTTAATATAAAATGTTAGTTCTTAGACTGATATTTTGTATTCTTGTTTTTTTTAAATATTAAAAAAAAAAGAAAAATTTTGGATTTAACTTCTAATTACTTCGAAAGCATAATCAGCAGGACCTAAAAGAGGGCTTATTATTAAAAGTACATAGCCATCAGCGGTCATATAGGATGCTAAAGCAGTAGAAAATTCATTAGATCCTTGTACCTTAAATGTTGTGAATCGATCATCTGAGTAAGCACCAGCAGAATCTACTCCGATAATTGTTACCATAAACTTTGTAGGAGGTGGTGTTGGTAAAATAAATGCAGAAACATCATCAGCATTGTCAATAATGTCTCCATTAATGGCTACATTATCAATCCACCATCCAGGTTCTTGAATTGCCCAATCTGTCATATATCTGAAGCGAAGTCCAATTTGTTGACCTACATAAGAACTCAAATTGAAATCCATTGTAATCCAATCACTACTTACTCCAGTTATTCCAGGTAAGTTGTTAACAATTTCAGGATAAGCATCTGGATCATGATCATATGTAGTATATGGATTATAAAGAGAAAGCCAATTGATTCCATCTAAACTTATTTGCACGAAGCCATAATCCCATAAAAACTCAATGTTATAAAAAGTATCAAAGGATAAGAATGCTGAAGAATAGGTTGTAAGATCTAAAGATGTTTCAAGAATTAGATCAGATTCCGAAAGTGCAGGAGTAGAATACCATTCAAGGTCTCCATCTCCATCCATATCTTCTTTTATCCAAGCGGGAGGTGTTGCATAATCATCACCATTAAACCTAAAGACTGGATTAAACTTTTCCTTTAATCCCCCTAAATTGATATAATCAGACCCATAAGAATTTATCATAGAAATTCCAGTATCATCTTGAATATAACTTTTTGTTGTTCCAAAATCGATGCCTAATCGTTCTGGAAACCAAGGTCGTTTAATATTATATATACGAGTAGGATCTGTATCTCCAAGATCAAGAGAAACATAATTATATTTTCCATCTCCAATCAGGTCGGTATGAATTAGATTCGCAATCCTCCAATCACGATACACATCATCGAAAGTTTCAATATAACCATGTGCTGCTAAAACAGCATTTATACCTTCAATACCGGGAATTCCAGCAGCTACAAAATCACTAAGCAATGCAGCACCGCCATAATGATCACTTAAATAAATAGACCATAATAAGGAACATCCATAATCGGCTAATATATTGATATCTCCTTGATCCATCCATTCAATTAGAGAATTATCTGGAGTTGCCAGATATGCTTCGATATCTCCCCAGGCTAATGGGTAGCCACATAAAGATTCAGAGTACATCGAACATCCTTCATTCATGAAAGCATCGTCTTCTGGATTATAATCATCATGAATGAGATGTTGGTACTCATGAGCAGTAGTTGCTTCATAGACTTGAGATGTACCATCACCTGTTCGAGTTTCCCAGGCATAACTATCGATTGTAATGACATTTCTATCAAAATCGGCTTCGATAGATGGAGAATAATATCCGACAAAATAGTATGGATAACTTCTATCATAGTACATTTCATCTCGAATGTTTGAAATTAATAACACATTTCTTCCAAGTGCGTTATAATAATCTCCTTCTGGGTCTCCGTAATGTTCATGAGGAAGCCCAAAATATGAAGTTACTGTTGGATAAATAATATCATCGAATTGTTGCAAAATATAATCAACTTTTTCATTAGTGATAACGTCTGCAGCTCGTGGATCACCTTCTGGATAACTCAGGTCACATTGAACCCAAACTTCAACGTTATTACTTTCAGCTTTAAGTTCATACAATTCCATGGTAGTTATACCAAGTGTATCGTCAAGTACTGGCCAGAGTAATTGATCCCCAATCTCGTAATACGTTTCTATTATAGGATCATAAGATTCTGAGATGATTTCAAAATCTCCATCATATATGAGGGGATAATGACACGATCGAATTTTAGGACCTAAATCAATAGGTTGGTATATCGGAAGAGTATCACCCGATGAGTAAGCGAACGTTGCTAAAAATCCTATTGCCCCTGTAGTTAAAAGAAAAATGGTAACTAATAGATGTATGGTTCTTTTTCTCAATATTTTCATTTTTTACACTCAAATTAAATTGTGATTTTCATTAAATCACTAACAATAAAAAGAAATCGGGAATAATTTTTCCCAATAGAAATTATGTCATTACATAATATACACTAATTTAGGAATTGAGCGGTATTTAGAAGCAAAAAATCAAAATAAAAAGTAGAATTACGAAAATTTTATGTCAAAAGATGAAAATTTCTTGTTTAATAATGAAAAACATTCCTTATTATTAAAAAAGTTAAAGAGTTTAAATTTTTAATATTTATAGTATAGAAAAAATACATTAAAATAGGAAATAATCGAGCAAATAATTAATTGGACTTTAAATTATTATGAATAGTGTGCCAATCAAGACTTTGATGCTCAAAATATTGCTTATAAAGTTGAGCATATTTTCCACCTTTGGCGAGTAAAGAATTATGAGTTCCTTCTTCAATGATTTTTCCGTGATCCATTACAATAATTCTATCTGCATTTACTACAGTTGATAACCGATGAGCAATGATTATTGATGTACGATTTGATAATAATTCCTGAAGCGCCTCTTGAATTATTGTCTCAGTATAGGCATCTACACTAGAAGTTGCTTCATCAAGGATAAGAATTTTGGGATTGCTCAGAATTGCTCTAGCAAAGCTTATGATTTGTTTCTGCCCCTTAGATAAACCCTTCCCTCTCTCACCTACGTGAGTTTTTAAACCTTCGGGTAAATATTTAATAAGTTCTTCGGCATGAACTGTTTTAATCGCTTTTAATAGTTCCTCCTTAGTAGCATCACGATTTCCATAACGGATATTTTCTTCTAATGTACCTGAAAATAAAAAAACATCTTGTTGAACAGTCCCAATATTTTTTCTGAATGAATCTAAAGTAATATCTCTAATGTCAATTCCATCAATTTTAATCGATCCTCCTTGAAATTCATAAAAGCGTGCTAAAAGTGCTATTAGAGAAGTTTTTCCTGCTCCTGTGTGTCCCACAATTGCTAGTTTTTCTCCTCTTTCAATTTTAAGATTAAAATCTTTAAAAATCCACTCATCATCTCTATAACAAAAATCCACATTTTCAAAAAGAACTTCTCCCTCTAGTTCTTCTACTTCAATTGCTTTATAATTTTGTTTCACGTTTGGCTTAGAATCTAGGATTTCAAGAATGCGTTCATAAGCAGCCATCCCAGAGCTAAGTTGAGGAAAAAATGTAGAAAGTATCATTATCGGTCTGAAAAATCTTTGGAGGTATAGTATAAACATAAAAATCATTCCTGTGGTTAATTTTCCTTCTATTACCAACTTTCCACCAAAAAATATAATTATTAATAAGGTAATTGATGCAATTATGTTTAATAGATGCCTCCATAGATGTGTTACTGCTGTTAATTTAAAAGTTGATTTGAAATAACCCCTGTTTATTTCATTAAATTGACTTGAAATTGTTGCTTCTTGACCATAACTTTTAGAAACATGAATACCTTCTATAGATTCTATCATTGCATTATTAACATTTTCTATTGCCTTTCTATAAGCTCTACTGACAATTCTTGCTAGCTTCCTAAGAGAAATCATCAATAAAAAAACGAGTGGTACAGCAGCTAAAGCTATAAGTGCAAGATATAAATTTAAGAATGCTAAAATAGTAAACGTTAAAATACTGATAAGAAAATTACCTGTAGTCTCCGCAATTAAGGCGGTTGTATCTCCAAAATCTAAAGCATCATTAGAAACTCGTGTATTTAAAGCGCCACTCTGATACTTGTCAAAAAAAGCCATATCTTGTTTTTGTAATTTATCAAAAATATCCATTCGGAGATTTTCTAAAAAATAAGGGACAAATTTTCCATATTCTCTCCTACGTAAAAAAAACATAAACCAATTAATAATTGATAAAAAAATGTATATTAAGGCAAGAATGATGATTACTGTATAGTTGTTGTTTATAGAAGATAATTTATCAATCCCAAATCCTACTATTAAGGGACTAATTATTTCGACAATAGTAGAGATTAGTATAAATAGAGCAACTAAATATATACTCTTTTTATAAGGAACTAATCTCTTTGTATATCGAACAAATAACTCACGATCAGAATAAGTTCGTTTTCCTTGCTGCTTCATTATACTAGAATATAGTCCTATTGTAATATCACCTCATTATTCCTCAATTTCGATTTCTGGTAATTCAATATGTTTTCCAAATATTCGCCTATAATCTTTTGATATCTGTATTAATTCTAGATGATGTCCCTCTGCTGTGATTTTTCCATCTTTAAGTAGTAATATCTTGTCGGAATTCCTAATAGTATTTAACCGATGAGTTATTATTATGGTA
>JBHLKV010000141.1:0-7379 GCA_048886305.1 Candidatus Hodarchaeota archaeon | reverse complement strand
GCAGCAATCTCGCCTGTTTTTAAACTAATTAAGTATCCAACAAGAGTAGTAGTTCCAATATCTATAGCTAATCCAAACATATTATTACTTTTATTTCCGATATCAATATCATAAAGAGTCCATGGATCTTCCAGTGAGAGCTTTCTAAAAAAAGCTGTAAGAACATCATTTCCTTTTCTCATAAGATGTGGTAATTTTTTAATAGTGTTGTATAGACTATCATTTACTTGAAACAAGGTATGATTTTCATTTTTTATGCAATTACTGTTTCTTTCTATTATACCTTCGAATAATCTAGATAAATCATTTTTTGGATTAGTTAAATCCGCAGAGGTGATCTTACAAAACAATGAAGTTATTCCAGGGTTAATTTTATCGTTAATTTTTATTCCAAGAGATTCTAAATCAGCCTCTACTAAAATTCTAATTCCCTTTGAAATTAATGAGTCAGTTAAAAATACTCTTAAATCTCCTAAAATTTTGGTTTGACACCCTAACCGGAAACCTTCTAATATTTTTTGGTTGTTCAATATCTTTTTTTCTTGTTCTGATGGTTCTGAAATTTTTGAATTAGGATCTAAGACACTAATTAAGCATTTTCCACATGTTCCCTTCCCTGCACATAAAGCACCTATAGGCAAATTTATTGCTAAAAGTGATTCATAAACTGTTGAACCTTCAATAACATTTATTCGTTTAGATATTGGCTCCAAAATGAGGGTACATCTCTTATTTTCCATTTGAGTCCCCCTTTTAGATAATAAGAAAAAATTAAGTTCTTAACCATTTGTCGATGATATTAAAACCTTCTAAAGCGTCTTTTGCGTAAGCATCTGCTTTTATTTCTCCTGCGAATTCATAGGACGCAGCAGCACCTCCCAAAATAACTTTTACCTTATTTCCTAAATCTCCTTTTTTTAATAAGGACACTGCTTTTTTTATAAAAGGTTCCCCTGAAGAAAGAAGATAAGATATACCAATAACTTTGACATCTGGCATTAGAGCGGCTTCTTCAAATTTTTCAGGTTTCACATCTATTCCAAGGTCGATAATATCCATACCATAAGATTTCATTAAAGCGATTAGAATATTTTTACCTAAATTATGAATATCACCTTCAATTGTTCCGACAACCACCTTTCCCGAGTAATTCCTAGCCTTGTATAATCTTTTTCTGTCTTCCTCATCTATAAATAGGATTTCGCCCTCTAGGGCTTCTGCAGCTAAAATAAGTCCCATTTCTCCTGATTCTTCCAATCCTTTTAGAATACCCTTATTTATGATATCGATTATGGGTACTCTTGCATCAATAGCGTTTCTTATGTTATCTTTCATTGAATAAAAATCGAGTGAACTAACCGCTTCAATGACGTTATTAATGTAATTTAAATGATTTTTAGTTTCTGTATCATTTTCTATACTCGCATTTTCCATTATAAGAATTACCTCTCTCAACTTTTAATGATGGATATATCAAATAATTAAAACGATGCCATGCCAAACAACATAGGGAATAGATTCCTTTGGATGCTCGGGATTAATTACAAATGGTGGTTTTTCTCCACATTTAACAGCAGTAGCAAATATATCCACTCCACAAGCCTCTAGTGAAGGTCTAGCTCTTAAATATTGTCGACACATCTGATTGTCGAGTACAGGGCAGGGAGGAATTTTTTTTTGTTGCATTAGGTCTTTAAAATATTCTGGTGAAAAAAATCCACAACCAACACAAGGTCCACCTTTAAATCCCATAGCAAGATAGTATCCTAGGTATGTTGCTTCTGCTTCTATCATGGAGACCATTTGATTTAATAAATTTACATCTCCCTGAACACCGAGAAGAATTCCAGGAAAAATATGATTTTTTGTTGGTGGATAAAATGTAATTAAAATTGCATGATTATAACTACTAACAATTTCTCTCATTTCTTCGGTAGTTGGAGAATGTGGAGGACAATTTATACTAGTTCCATACCCAAAACACACGGGAATCCTACATTTCCACCTTACACGTGGGTCTATTACGATTTTATTTGTTGTTATTAATTTAGCATGTCCTGTAGCTTTAATTTTCGATTTGGTAATTATTTGCTCTATAATTTTATTAGATCGTTCAAGAAGCTCTAGGAAGATTTTTTCGTCAGGTTCAGTTTTTATTGGAGATGGTGGTCTATCTTTCTTTTTTGGCAACAATCTTCGCCATTTGAAAGATATTTTAGACCATTCTTTCTCAATTTCAGGTACCAGTTTCTGTGCCATTAATTTTTAACCTTGTTCTATTTTTACTTAAATATCCATTTATTTATTAAATAATGTTGATTTTTTACGTACGTAAAATTCTTTCTATATTAGTAAAAAGAACTTAAGATCCTATGAAACCGTTATACTATATAAACCTTATTCGTTTTTTACGTACGTAAAGTATTAAAACTGCGAGGAAATCATAGTTAGTTAATTAATAAATAATTTAAGAGCGAATTGCATTGATTTTTTATGTTTATTGATTTATTTTTTGATTAAGTCGTTGTTGGAGTAAACTTATATCTGTGGAAAAACAGTAATTGGTATTGGATACCTTTTTTTTAAACTAAAGAGTAGGAATAGAAAATGACAAAAAAGGTATATATTGTATATTACTCAAGAACTGGTAATACGCGAAAAATTGCAGAGCAAATTATAGATAGTTTTTCCAAATTGAGTGTTGATGGTGTGGATATGAAACTTATGGATGCTAGAGAACTGGATCTTGTTGCTCTAAAATCAGCAGATGGATATATTATTGGAACACCAAATTATTTTAGTGCTCCATCAGGTTATATTAAAATATTTTTTGATGAATTATTTTTGGATAGAGCGGCTTTAAAAGGACGACCGGTATTCTGTTTTATTTCTCACGGTGGTAGTGGAGACATTAAGCATTTAAGAACAATGTGTAATTGGTTAGAATTAGAAACCGTTGGTCCGGCAATTGTAGTAGAAGGAAATAATATATCCTCAAAGCATATAGTTGCTATTGAAACAAATATTCAGAAAATGTTGAAATTACTCTAATTTTTTTTACTTTTTTTTGGAAAAAATTAGTCTATAGAAGTAAGTTGATTGTGTGGATAAAATTATAATAGAATACCAATCTAATTCAACATAATTATGAAAAGGATTGATCTAATAATAATCGGATATGCTGCCACACTTATTTTAGATTTTGTTTTTCTTACGATAGTGCAGAGATTTGATATTTTACTAATCTCTGGTCCATTAGCTTTAATCCCATTAATTGTAACCTTAATTCGAAGGAAGTGTGATTGATATGGCAGGTATTGTTTATTTCTATATTAATCTTGTAATTAATATTTATATTTTAATAGTAGTTTATTATTATTGTATTAAAGAGTATGGGATAAAAACGACAATTATCACTAATTTAAGCCTTTCTTCTCTAGTTTTATCCCTAATTTTTACTGGAACTTACTCCGTAGTAGATTTGGAATCAGATCTGAATTTTGGAGATCCAGTTTTCTTTGTTAATGATTCAATCACCATATTTACTGTATTTATCGTAATTTTTGAGCTTGCGCGGGTTTCTCTTAAAAAAACAAAAGGAATATATTTATCTTTTAAAGATATTATAATAATTTCTATTGTTGTGAGTTTATATGGAATTCTTTTTCAGCTTCTTATGGATCCAACGGCAGCGGCACTAGGAGTTTATTATTATCGAAATCCTCCTACGATAAATATTTTCGGATTTCCAATATGGTTTATAATATCGTTTGCTATATATGGGTTGTATGCGTTTATTTTTTTGTTGATTGAGCGTCATTATTTACTAGAAACATTATAACTGTGGATTTAAATAGGAGTACTTTTTTATCAATATAGGGAATTACAAAGTCATAAAAATAATTAAGTTGAACTAGGCTAAGAATGGGCTTTTTTAAAAAAAGAGAAGGAAAACCAGATAAGATCTTTAAGATAAATGATTTGGTAGATTTAAGGCTAATCAATAATAAGACTTATATCTATATTAATGATGAGCCATTCATTATTTGTGCTCATATATTAATGAACATTCCTGTTGAGAACATCGAACGTTATGATGATATAAGATCAATCGATGAAACGGTAAAATTGTTTAAATCAACGGAAAAAGTAAAATATATGATAACTCCCGAAGAGGAATTCATGGGACATTGTTCAAATATTCAGGCATTCTTCGAGAATGGATTAAATACAGATATCTTACATACAAATATCGCATTCCCATTATTAAAAGAATTAGTACGACAGGACTACGAACCAGCACGAAAAGTTTTCAAGGAAGAAATAGTAATACGGTTTAATGAGGGCACTAAAAGTTCAAGATATTTCTTAATTTCAGGAGGTTATCTTGATTTTCTTACTGAAGAAGAAAAAGAGGCTTTAAAAGGGTATAAACCTGTATTGGTTCAAAGATTGGTCTCTCCTGATTTTATGTTTAAAATAGTCATTTTAGGTGATGATAATGTGGGAAAATCAACTTTAGCACTAAACTATTTAAACTCACGGGACTATAATCCTAATTCCCCTATTGGAGTAAATCTTGCAGCAAAAGATACAGTATTAAATAATCATAGTATAAGGTTAATAATTTGGTTTCTTTCTAATCAAAAGAGATTTGAAAAGCTTAGGAAATTCTACTTATCTGGTACCATAGGAGCAATAATAATGTATGACATTACTAACATCAATTCTATGAACAAAATTTATAAATGGGTTCAGGAAATTAGAGATAATAAATGGATCCAATCCAGAGGAGATATTCCTATTCTTTTGGTAGGCACTAAACTTGATTTGGATGAAAACCGAGCGGTGTTTAAAGAAGAGCGAGTTAAAATTAAAAATAAATACAATCTCACAGAATCTATGGAAATTTCGTTAGAAACTGGAGAAAATAGTGATGAGATGTTTGATGAGATTACAAGATTTATATTTCATTCTAATTTTTATTAAACTCAGTTGGAAGAAAGTATTAAAGATACCATATTGATATAAGTTTATCTACTGGTATAAGTTTATAAATGAAATAATATAATATTCAAGATAATTAAATAAAAATCTATTTATGTGGAGATTAAATCAAGATGATGAAGAGGAAATCAAAAATATTTACTCTACTTTTAAGTTTAAGTTTTATATCTTTAACATTTCTATCCCGAAATGTTCCATTTGTCCAGAGCTGGAAAACAACTGCAACTGGAGTATGTACAGCATCAGAAGATCAGAATACTCCTCGCCTAATTTCAACTTCGGATGGTGGTACGATTATTGCCTGGAATGACGGTCGCAATTTAGCGGATTATGATATTTATGCTCAGAAGCTTGATGCGTATGGGAATGTGCAGTGGACAGTAGATGGAGTTACTGTATGTACATTTTCAGGGCATCAATCATCTCCCCAACTATGTTCTGATGGAGCTGGTGGAGCCATTATCGTTTGGAGAGACTACAGAAAAATTACTGATCCTGATCTCTATGCGCAAAGAATTGATTCCTCAGGAGCTATTGTCTGGGATTCTAATGGTGTAATAATTTGCAATGCTACAAGTTCTCAGTCTAATTTTGATGTTTGTTCTGACGAAGTTGGTGGAGCTATCGTTGTCTGGCAGGATGATAGACCAAGTTTTAATCTATTCGATATTTATGCTCAGAGGATTAATCAAGATGGTATGACATTATGGGGGGATAACGGAACTGTAGTATGTGATGCGAATGATGATCAGCAATTTCCCAAACTTATTTGTACTACTACAGGGAGAATCTATTTTACATGGCAAGATGCTAGAGCAGGCGCTTCGGACCTTAATATCTACGCTCAGCAATTTAATCTTACAGGGCATCCTCAATGGCCAGCTAATGGATGGGGAGTATGTACATATAGCTCGGATCAGTCCTTTCCAAACATTGTCAGTGATGGTGCAGGAAGTGCGATAGTTACATGGTTAGATTATCGTTTTGATCCCCTCAGCGATATTTTTGCGAATAAAATAAATCCTACAGGTGCAATTGAATGGGGGGCTGGCGGAGCTCCCATATGTACTATGAATGATTCACAAATTAATGCCCAAATTTGTAGTGATATGAATAATGGGGCTATAATTGTCTGGGAGGACAGAAGAAGCACTTTAGATCATGATTTATATGCGCAACGTATAAATGGGACAGGTGATATTCAATGGACGCCTAATGGTACAGCAATTTGCACAGCAGAGTATGAACAGCAGGGTCCTGTGATAATTAGTGACGGGGATTCAGGGGCCATTATCGTATGGACTGATCATAGAAGTAATTTATATTGGAATCTTTATGTCCAAAGAGTTCTACCTAATGGTACCAATATTTGGGGGATTAACGGTATGGCAGTTGATCCCGTCCCGAATGAAGATCAATTCGGTCAAGATCTAGTTTTATTTAGTACAGGAGCTACGATTATAACCTGGGATGATCCTAGAACCCTTGGTGACCGTGATATTTGGGCTCAATACCACCTTGATGTAGAACCTCCAACTTCTAACAATCCTTCCTCTATAATTTATGAGCAGGGTACTACTGCTTTAATTCCATGGGTCCTTTCAGATAATGCTGGAGGAGGGTATTACAGAGTAAAAAAAAATGAGAGTGAACACATCCCTTGGACTGAATGGAGCATTGGTGAGGATTTAGCAGTGCCAATCGACACCAGTTTAGTAGGCGTGTGGCACTATACTATTGAATATAATGATTCTAGGGGATTAATGGGAATTCCAGATACAGTTATTATTACCATAACCGAGCGACCAAGCAGAGAAACTATAAGTGGGTATAGCTTCTTATTAATATCTATCTCCATATTGGGGATCATTATCATTATAAAAATAAAAATGACAGAGGGAAGGAAAAAATGAAATTATTACGTACTCCAGATGAAAGATTTGAAAACCTCCCCGACTTTCCTTTCGAACCACATTATGTAGAAGTTGATGAAATTAGAATTCACTATCTGGATGAAGGTTCAAAAAGTGAGGAAATTGTTTTAATTATGTATGTTGAACCATCATGGTCTTTTTTATATCGGCATATGATTCCCATTCTCGTGAAAGCGGGTTACAGAACTTTAGCACCGGATTTAGTGGGATTTGGTCGATCTGATGAGACAAGTACCAAATTGTAATTGCACTTATTATGCCTACGATGGAAAGGATGATTATAGTTAACCATAACACATTATCTATCTGACGCCCATTTCGATTTATCGAAAATGTCAATTAAAAATTAAAAAAATTTACTCTTCCTAAAGGATTTTTATATAAGTGAGAAATATATATAATTAATCACTTAGTAAAAAAGGGTTGAGAATGTTAAAA
>JBHLKV010000140.1:3426-7388 GCA_048886305.1 Candidatus Hodarchaeota archaeon | reverse complement strand
TCAAAACCTTGAGCAGTATATAAGTCACATTCAACTCCACGATTAATTATAAATTTAAGCTGACGCATACCTTGCTGATTTTTAGATTTAAGTACTTCTAATAACTTTTCTACCTCCTGATCAAGTTGGTCATCAGGAACTAGCCGATTCCACAAATTCCACTCGACGGCTTTTTTACCAGAATGAAGTGCACCAAGAAGATTTATTTCTTTTGCCCTCCTTCTACCGATGAGGCGAGCTAATCGTGTCGTACCTCCCCATCCAGGCGTTATTCCAACATCTACTTCAGGCATACCCCATTTTGAGCGTTCAGTAGCGATAACAAAATCACAGGCCATGGTTATTTCTAAACCACCACCAACCGCATATCCATCTACTGCTGCGATTGTAATTTTATCTAACTCTTCAAGTTGATTAGCCATATTTTGATAATATCTTGCACGTCGAGTAATATCGTTTGCATCACCCCACCTCGTCATTTCACTAATATCGTCGCCAACACAGAAATCATTTCCTGCCCCCTTTATAACTAAGAATTTTAGCTTTTTAGACTCTCTAACAATTTCTATTGCTGAAACTATCTCATCAGAGAGTTTTATGCTTAGTGCATTTTTAACTTCGGGACGATTAAGCGTTAAAAACGCGGTTGTATCCTTCTCTTCATATATTAAATTTTTAAAATTCATAATTTACTTTTAGTTAAAAGATAAAAATAAATTTACCCAGATTTCCACATATAAGTGAAAAATATTTTTTTCAAAAAAATTATTTATAATATAAAACAGACTCTCAGAGAAAAAACCTCACCAAACACTAATAAATTATTAAAAATAAGAGGAATAGAAAATGCATTTTTATTGGGCGATCATTGCACCAATTTTACAAGTTCTAGCAATATTTTTTAGTGCAGTTTTAATTAAAGAGAGAAACAGAATTAGATTATTATTTTTAGGAATAATATGTGTTTTTAACTTGAATATTGCTTTTAATATAATTAATACTTTTCGCAGAGATTATAATGGAGATATTTCTCTATTTCCCTTAATTAATTATATTGCATACTTAATAATAGTAAATGCTGTATTTATCTCGTTGTCTTTTTTCCTTCTAATAAAATTAGAAGCATTTAAAGAAAATAGCTTTATTCGTAGTGTTCAAACTTTCTTTTATAAAGCTAGGGATAACATATTTATATATGACAAAAATACTGATATACTTCTATCAATTTTCTTGCTTTTTTGTCTCTTTTATATAGTGGGTTTTTTAAATCTTTACATTCATGAATTTGGTCACGCAATGGCAGATATATTTGTTGGAACCTATTATCAAGAGATAAGAATAAACATATATCTGCAAGGTTGGACATCTGGAGGTGGGATTCCTGCAGATAAACTTTTTTATCCTAAACGTACGGTAATTTTACTTGGAGGGTTAATTATAGAATGTATATTTGCATTATTCTTGCTAATTATTATCTTACGAAAAAAAGTTAAGAGTAATTTCACATGGCTTTTATCGATTGCAATTTCAATGCTTTTTTTAAATCGAGTAGCACTTTATTTCACATTTCCTCAACTAGTAAATATAAGAAGTGACTCGCTAGCTCTGGTAAATATAGGATATGATCCTTGGATTCTTTTTTTCATATTTTTCCCGTTCTTAATTATAACATTTATTTTCACGTTTAAACTAATCTCGAGATTTTATAAAACTAGTGTAAAAAATAACAAAAAATTTCTATGTGTTTATTTCCTTGGTCTAACTACATATATTGTTGTTTTAAATATATTAAAATTAATTGATAAATCTGGAATTCCACTAATATCATTGAGTTTCTACTGAAAAAACAATCGTTTGAATTTCCAAATTTTTCAAAGTTTATGAATTAATTAATCTATTAAAATTGGTTAAAAAACCTCAATATTTTATTAGGATAAAACTTTTTAACTGGAGATATTTGGATTTATTATGGATTCATATGACAAATTACCTGATGCAGAGATTAATCCTGTTGGAGAATTATCAAAAAAGTTTTTAGATTTAGGAATAAAGTCATTTAAAGAAGCTTGCGAGTATGTTCATAGGACTGAATATGGGTATAATACTAATGCTGATGAAAAAATGATATTTTTTAAAGAGAATATGGGTACTTGTGTAACCAAGCACGCTACTATCGCTGGTCTTGCTGAAGAGCTCAACATTCCCCTATATAAGCATGTAGGAATTTATAAATTCACAGAAGAAATCTCTACTGGTGCCAATGAAATTTTAAAAAAATACAATCTACCTTATGCACCTATGGCTCACTGTTTTTTGGTATACAATAATTATCGGTTTGATCTAACAGAAGGTAATTGTAATGGGAAAAATACAACTATTGAAGATTTTATACACGAACAAAAAGTAGATCCACATATCTCCAGAAAAGACGAGTATTTACTTTTAAAAAGAGTATTAAAAGAATATGTTCTACCGTCGGAAGAAATGGAAGGGATAAAGGAAAGAACTTTATTAAAAGCAAGAGAAGAATCCATTATTCTCTTGAAGAAAAATGTGGAAAAACAGAAAAGTATGAGATAAATTATACTTATTTTTAACTTTTTTATAATTATATTTAATAAATTATTTTTAAGGTATAAATATGAGTAAGCTATACAGACAAGGAGATGTGTTGTTTAAAAAAGTAGATGAACTTCCAAAAAAGAAACGTAAGTTAGATACAGACATTATTGTTATGGGAGAAGCAACAGGACACGCTCACAGGATTCAAAATGGATCATTATTTTCAAGTTGGGATAGAGGACCTCATCAATTTATAAAAGCAAATAAAGATACTAAAATTGTACATGAAGAACACGAAACCATCGAATTGGAACCTGGAATATACGAGGTTATTAGACAGCGAGAATATGATCCCAATGCTCCAGTTGATCCATGGGTTGAAGATTAATGGAAAAGAAGACTAAAGAATTAATTAAGAATATATTAGATAACGAGTGCTTAATCCCAAGTCGAATTTGGAGAGATATTCTATGGCTCCAAGACGGTGAATCTTTAGGCATTTCAAGAGATCGGCGTTTTGTATGGATTGATAAATTAGGTAAGCATGAGGGAAATTGGCAGAACTTTTTTAGGAAATCAAAAAAAAGATGGAAAGATAGTTCAATTTTAGCTAAACTTCAAGATTACCTACTTTTTTTAAAAGGAGATAAGTTAACTGCTCGCGAGGTTTTAAGCTGTCGAAATGTAGAAATTAGAAGCTTATTATTAAATCAATTTGGTCATGAAAAATTAATTAAAGAACTGGAGGGCAAAATTATCCATCAAGAGGGAGACTCCCAATTAATAAATTTGAATTTAGGAAATATCACAGAACATATTAGAGTAGTTAAAGTAAAAGATAGTACTACAAAAAAATACTATATTTTACGAGTTCCTCCAACAGTTAAAACTTGTAGACAAGCTATCGCTTGGACTTTTGGATTAGAGGAAGATGAATATAACCCAACTATAGAAACTTAGCTTTATAATAAAAATCTATATTTCTCGAATATCTTTTAACAATTCTGAAGCTTCATTTATTTTATCCATTAACAAATTTTTCATTTCAATTGATTCTGTATCTGTAAACGCTTCATTTGATATGAGTTCGAAGCTACTTGAAATTATCTGTAAAATGTTGCCTAAATTATGAGAATATTTATCTTTTAACTCAAATTTTTGACTGACAGAACTATTATATTCTATATGTACTAATAAAATTATTAAAAGAATGGTTGCAGAAATTGTAGGAATATAGTTTAGCACAATCAGTATCGGTATATCCACATTATACAATCCATAACTATAACCTTGTATGTAAAGAATAATAGTTACAGGAAAATATGATAAGAAGAGAATTATTGTTGCATAATACCAACCTATACTTCTTCCCATACTCTTTTTAAGCTTATTTATTCTTA
>JBHLKV010000140.1:0-3326 GCA_048886305.1 Candidatus Hodarchaeota archaeon | reverse complement strand
AAAAAAATAAAAAAAAAGATAAGGTTCGATAACAATCGCAAAAAAAGATTTTTACTAATTATTATTAATACCTATAATTAAATCCGGAATCCACTTTTATATGGACTTTGAGGTGCCTTTTCAATAATAACAACATTGCTCGCCTGAGGTCCTTTTTGACCTTGAACAATATCGAATTCGACTTTGTCCATTTCATTCAAAGTTACATATTCGTCTTCATTACGAGCTAAGGCACTGTAATGGACAAATATATCCGTTCCTTCTTCAGAAATTATAAATCCATAGCCTTTACGGCTATTATACCATTTTACTGTTCCTTTTACCAATTTTATAACCAAAATTTTAATTTTTTAAATTAATTCTTTAAGCTATAAGACTAAAAGAATTAAGTAATTAAAGAATCCAATTGTAATAAACTTTAGACTTTTTTGAAATTATTTTTAAAAAAAATATTCTAACGCTCCGGTATGCATAATTAGTTTCCATTCATTGTTAGGCATTTTTGTGTAAACTTTGCACACACGCCCTTTCCAAAGGTTTTTATTACCTTCAGGGTCCATCCAAAGGGTATCAATATCAACAACTGCAAATGCGCCATCTTTTTCTTTAGAGATTTCAGTTTTCTTAATTTCTCTTTTATTATGAACTAGCCTATGAGAATCAAATAGAGTCTGCCATCCATTTCTCCATCTCTCATAATCATATCTTCCTAATTCAAAATACCAGTCCATTGGATCGTGAGAGTGAGATGTTTTTGGGAATGGCCAAACCATATCTGGATGAAAAATGGTCATTAATAAGTCAATATCTTGCGTATCCCATGCTTTGGTTTCTCTATTTACAATTTCTTCAATTTCTTTTTTGACTTTTTCCATATAAATCGAAATTAATAATTCTTAATAATTTATGATATTATTATTTTTCAAGCGTTCTTCAGAATTACAATAGTAATTAAATGATACTAAATTTCAATACAACATAAGAATAAATTTAGTAGATAATTGAAAGATATGGCACTTAAAATTAAGGAAGCTTGGTCAGGTCCTGGTAGGCGAGATGAAGAGATAACAGAATTTAAACCTGAATATGATACTATTCATATTGATATGAAAAAGAGAGGTAATACAGAATGGTGGTATTTTGATGCTCGCCTTGATAATGGATATGTAGTAGTTGGATTTTTTCGTGCAAAGCATGAACGGACTGGTAAAACAGGAGTAGAAATCGTAATTTATAAACCTGATGGTGAAAAAATTCAAAAAATTTTTGATTATCATCATTCTGATTTTGTTATCTCAGATGATAAAGCAGATATAAGGATTGGAAAGAACTTTGTGAAAGTTGACTATTCAGATGAAAAGTTACCGAAATATGAGGTTTTTTTAGATGAAAATGATATTGGCTTTCATTTAACATATAAAGCAAAAGTTCATGGGTGGATGCCAGGAAAAGGTTATACCCAGTTTGGAAAATTAGGTCGTTTTGGATGGTGTGTAGCTGTTCCTAGAGCTAATGTAAAGGGAACAATAAAAGTAAATAATGAACAAATTTCTGTAAAAGGAATTGGTTATCATGATCATAATTGGCTTAATTTTAATATGGTTCGTGTTGTAGATTATTGGTATTGGGGACGTCTTTATTCTGATACATTTACGATAATTTTTGCTTACATTAAATGTAATAAAAAAATGGATAATTATCCAATAAAAGTGTTAATGCTAGCTAAAGATGAAAATATTATTCTCAGTACTGGTGAATATGAAGTAATAGAGGAAAACTTTCAATATCATGATAAAGTTGAAAATTCTTATCCAAATTCTTTAAAGTTTAAGATATCTAACCAACAGCAAGTATCCCTTGAAGTTCAAGATATTATTGATGCTGATAATTTACTGTTTGAATTAAGCCCTATTATACGCTTCATTGCTAAATATTTGCTAAGACTTAAACCAGGATATTTCAGATTTAATACAAAATTCAATCTTGAAATTCTCTATAATGAAACAGTTTTTAGAGAGGAAGGAAAGACGCTTCATGAAATGGTTATTGTTAAATAGCCAAAACCTAAAAAATAAACAACTTTATTATTGAAAATAATCCAATTCCTATTGCATATATAGGAATAAAATACTTCCAAATTTTATTAGGAAAAATTCTTACTAAATAAGGTGCAATAAGTGCCGCAAAAAACCCACCTGTAAATAATGATGGAAGAAGTACAAGATCTACTTTGACCCCAGCAAAGCTTATAAGAAAAAAAGTTATAATTCCTACAATTGAAACAATAGATTCTGCAAAAGATACAATTGCGGTTGCACTTTTTTCATAAACTCCAGAAAATAATTGACCCATTGTAATAACTGGACCATATCCTCCTCCTCCAATCCCTTTATTAAAACCTGCCAAAGCAGAAAAGCCTATTAACATTTTCAAGTGTTTTTTAGATTGGTCCATTTTACTTAATTTTATTCTAATAAATCCCGAAATTCCCATGAAAATAACTAAGAATGCTACATACATTTTTATCAACGAATCAGGGAATTTAACAGCAAAATAACCAAGAATTATTGATGTAAATATAGCTACACAACCAAAAAAAGCAATAATCAATGAAATTTTTGTGGCATCATTTAAAGGGTGGAAACAATAACGAACATTTTTGTATTCATGATCAAAAAATGAATCAATTATCCCAGTTATTGCTTCTGAAATTAAAATAGCTGGAACCACTTGAAGCGGAGTATAATTAAATAAGAATAATAATGGTGATAATGCTGTACCAAAACCCATACCTGCTATAGAATCCATAGATTCAAAGAAAAATGCTAATAAAATAATAAATAAAATTAATTCCATGACTTTTTAACCTTATAAGAAGATACTGAAAACAACCATAGTTATCAAATAGATTAAAAGAGCCCCAACTATCTTTTTGAAAGTACTCTTTTCTATTTTTATCCTTTCTGATATATGTTTATTATCTAATTCCTTAGCCTCTATACCAATTTCCCAATCATTATTCATATTTCATCATTTAATTATGAATTATTATATATAATTAAATATAATCATATACCATTATTTAAGGATTTTGGATTATCATATATTATAAAGCAAAAATCATTGTAAACTACTTATTTAATATACTTTAAGAAAAAATTTATAAGACAAAAAAGATAAGATATCTATATTAATGATCTCTAATAATACTGCATTAAGAACATTGTCTAAAGGGATATTATCCATAGATTTACTCTTAGCAGTTTTATTATTATGAGCAAAACAAATCCTCTTAACCTTTTTATTATAAATTTTTCACGGATTTG
>JBHLKV010000139.1:0-7470 GCA_048886305.1 Candidatus Hodarchaeota archaeon | reverse complement strand
TAATGCGGGAAGGGAGATTTGAACTCCCGAACTCCTACGAGAATGGATTCTAAGTCCACCGCCTTTGACCAGACTTGGCGATTCCCGCTTTTTGAGATTAAATTACCGATTTATTATTTAATTAAAATGGTTAGGAATAAATAAATTTTATATTTGTGTTTCAAGTTCTAAATACGATTGAATTAAAAGAAAAAAATATATTATTATACATAATATAAAAATTTTATATTTGATAATAAAAAAAAAGCCTGAGTTTTTTATGAGTGTAAGGGACTCTTTAATAAAACATTTAACATCTATTTTGCGGGCATCTGAAGGAACAATCTTAGTTGTTCTATGTGATCAAAATGGTCTATCTATAGCTAAAATTGGCAGGAAAAGTGATATAGATTTAAATCCAAATCAAATCACAAGTTTAGCATCAGCAGCATTTTCTGCCAGTCAAGAGAATTGGGAAGATCTGAACATTAAGGATCAAGTTATTTCATTTTCATATTTTGATAAAGTTTGTTTGATAACAATAAGAATTAATGAAACTCTTCTTACAATTGTTCATGATTATCATAAAGAATGGCCATTGGATGCTGATAATCTGGCTAGTTCTATGTATTATTTAAAGCAAAAGCTAGGTGATTTTTTTGGGGGTGGTGGGGAATCTGAAAAAGATATTGAAGAATTTTGTGATAAGGTTCGAAGTGCGACATATCTTTTCGGGATGGGATCAGAAGTTCCTTTTATATCATATCTTCCTGAAAAAATTGATAAATCAGATATCTTAAATTCTATAAGTTCTGTTTTAGATTCTATTCAAAATCCTATATTTATCAGGTATAGTTTAGTTAGCCCTTCTGGTTTGACTTTAGATGCGAGAGAAGTTAGTGGAGAAAATTTACCAGTTTCTGTCGAAGCATTTTCTGCAAACGCTAACGTAGCATTTCAAAAAATGAAAGAGGAATCAGAAGGAAGTTCAATTGGTGATCTCTTAAGTTATATTGCAATCGCAGGTCAAGATACTGAAAATTTTTACGGTCTTCTCGCAAGTCCTTCAGGAAAAATAAATTTTTCAAAAATGGAGGATAATTCAAATGTTCAGGAAATATCCTTTATTGGATTATTTACATTAACATATGGAGGTATTCCCGTTATTAGTGAAGCCAGAAATATTATATTTTCAATTTTAGAAATTCTAGGGACGGAACAAACGACACAGAACTTCATCAAGTCTATAAATGTTCTTACTAGTTTTAAGTACGATTAAGGTTTCATGAAACTCAGGATTTATGAGAATACATATCCTTACTATTAGATAATACTACAATAGGTAGCATAAGGATTTAGTTATGACGGTTTATAACTCCAAAGTATATATGCCCAAGATTTATTGCCTTCATTATCGAGAGTGTGATCCAAAAAAATGTACAGCCTTAAAGCTGAAGAAGTTTAACTTGTTAAAAATAATTAAAAAAATTAAATATAAATCAGTTGTTCTAAACCCTTTCGCTAGAACGGAACTAACTATTGATGATAGAGATACAATAATTAGAAGTGGTCTTACTGTAATTGATTGTTCTTGGAATAAGTTATTGGATTTAAAAGAATTTAATTTAGGAGTATCACGTAGATTACCTCCTTTATTGGCGGCAAATCCAACAAATTATGGAAAATGGGAAAAATTGAGTTCTGTAGAAGCCATAGCAGCAGCTTTTTTTATTACTGGTTTTAATAATTATGCAGAATTATTGCTTTCCAAATTTCATTGGGGTATCCAATTTAAGGATTTAAATAAATTTTAAAAAAATAAGTAATGTTTAAAAAAAAAGAGTTAATCTCCACCACCCTTTGAGAGTCCGGAAGCGGCAATTACATCGTCAATTTTTAATATCATTGAGGAGACTTCTGTGGCTGATTGTATCGCTTGGGTTAAAATGGACAAAGGTTCAAGAACACCTAATTGTACCATGTTATCTGGTTTTCCTGTATCAATATTTACTCCATTGACCTTACCGTCATCATTTTCATGTTTAGATCTTAATTCAACGATTAAATCAACTGGATTATATCCCGCATTTTCTACTAATGTTTTTGGTATAATCTCCAATGCATTAGCATAAATTTCGATAGCTAATTGTTCTCTACCCCCAATTGATCTTGCATACGCCCTTAATTGCTTAGCTAATTCTATTTCGGAAGCTCCTCCACCGGGTAAAATATATGGTAATTCAATTGCTGCTTTTACTACTGATAATGCATCATGTAACATTCTTTCTGCTTCATCGACCACATGTTCAATTCCTGCTCTAATTAAGATACTAACAGCCTTAGGATCAGCACAGTCTGAAACAAAGATCATATTATCATCTCCAATTTTCTTTTCTTCTACTTTTCCAGAATTTCCTAAATCTTGTGGGGTTATTTCAAAGACATTGTTAATAATTCTTGCATTAGTAGCTCTTGCTAGTTTTTCCATGTCTGATCTTTTTACTCTCCGGATAGTAATTATATTCTCCTTCGCAAGGAAGTTCTGTGCTTTATCATCAACTCCTTTCTGACAAAAAACAACGTTTGCACCTACTTCTTTTAATTTTGCAACACGATTTTTCAACATATTTGCTTCTTCTTCAAGAAATTTGTTTATTTGATCTGGAGTCTGAACTCTTATTTCAGCATCAAACTCAGTTTTCTCAACTTCTAAAGATGAGTTTATTAAAGCAATTTTTGTATCTTTAAGAGATTTAGGCATCATTGGATGAACTATTTCTTTATCAACGATAATTCCATCAATAATATTAGTGTCTAAAAGGCTCTTTCCTTCTTTCTTGATTATCTGGATTTGATCCAAATCAATAATAACATTGTCACCACGCTGTTCTTTAATTTGACTAACCGCTTTTACCGCAATGCTAGCAAAATGACTTTTTACACCTGTTATTAATTTACTATTCATTGATGTTTCAGCAACTTTAGTTAATGTATTAATGTCATTGATATCTATTTTGATTGCAAGATCACGTAAGATTTCTTTACTTTTTAAAAGAGCCTTTCTATACCCTCTAAAAATTATTGTGGGATGGACTGATTGTTCCATTAATTCTTCTGCTAGGTTCAACAATTCTCCAGATATAATTACGCTAGTGGTTGTACCATCTCCAACTTTTTCGTCCTGAGTTTTTGCTACTTCAACTATCATTTTAGCTGCTGGGTGTTCAACATCAATAGTATCTAGGATGGTTGCACCATCATTTGTTATTGTAACATCACCTAATGAGTCAACCAGCATTTTGTCCATGCCTTTTGGTCCTAATGTAGTTCTTACTGCTTCTGCTACTGCTTTTGCAGCAGCTATATTATTTTTTTGGGCATCTTTTCCACGTTTTCTTTCGGTACCTTCTTTTAAAATGAGGATAGGAACACCTGACAATTGTGCCATTTAATTTTCACTTTTAAAAATTAATTTTTAATAATTTTCTTTATATAGATCTCTAAGTCATAAAATTAAAAAAGTTTACGAAAATTAACTAGTATTAAGTTCTTTAAAGGAGATATTCAAAATTTTGAATATCATATCTCTTTCTACAAACAATAAGAATTAGATTATCTGGAAATTTGGTGTTGTTTTTAATCTCAAAGATTTATTCATTAATAAATGATATCTTTTTTAATTCTTCTAATTATAAATTTGTCTTGTTTATTAACAAATATTATTTTCTATATATATAGGAAAAGAAAATACTTATTATGTAAATTTAAATTTTTAGTTTTCATTCTTTTTGCATTTTCAGCATTCCTAGTTATTGTGAACATCCCTTTTTTTATTTTCAATCATTCAAGATACTTTATAGATAATGATTATAAATTTACTATTCCTATGATAATCTTTAATTTATCAAATTTTATGTTTGGCATATCAATTATTCTTTTTCTGTTAACTTTTTTTCATCTTGATGAAACCATAATAGATCTTGATATACCTTCAAGATTAGAATCTAAGAAGGGTAATATTTTTAGTGGGGTAATTTTAAAAGGGAAAATTAAAAAGCAGAGATTTTTTTTATCAATTAAGGACCTTGAGAAGCATATGTTTGTTTGTGGGGCAACAGGTACAGGCAAAAGTAATTTCCTTCAAAATTTTTTAATAAATTTTACAAAAGTTCAAAACATCCCTTTTTTCTTAGTCGAATTTAAAGGAGAATACCATTTTTTACAAAAAAAAATCGATAATGTACTCATTCTTTGGCCTGGGGAAAACTTTTCAATTAATATCTTTAATCCTGAAAATTCAAATCCAATTATTCATGCTGAAAGAATTTTTGATATTTTAAAAAGTGGTCAGTTTCTAGATGATAGTTCGGAATATTCTCCTCAAATGGAGAAGGTTCTAGTTGAAATATTGGCAAACGTCTGTCAAAGCAAAAATCTTCAAAATTGGAAAGGTTTTGAATATTATTGTGAAGAATATCTAAAAAAAAATAAGGGGAATATTCCAATGTTAAGCCAAACTCTAATTAGTATCAAAAATCGTATAAGAAGATTTTCGACAGGTCCATTAAATTCCGTTTTTGAAGAAAAAAATGAAATTAATATGAACCAATTATTTAAAAGAAATGTAGTTCTAGATTTAAGCTCAATCATTCGCTTAGGTGGTGAAAAAGAAGATGCTCTCTTTTTCTTAAATATGATATTGAAATATTTATGGGATAAGAATTTATCTAAAGGAGCTTATAATTTCAAAGGTATTAAACACATTACTATTATTGAGGACGCTCAATACTTTGCTCCAAGAGATTTAATGAGAAAAAATAAATTAACAACATATTTAGAAGATATTGCTTTATTGCAGAGAGGGACGGGAGAATGTTTAATTACTTTAGCTTCACGTCCCGATATCAGTAAAGAGATTCTCGCTAATAATGGTATCGTTTTAACGTTTAAAAATCATATAGAAAAAGATATTATGTGTGAGCTATTAAACCTCGATATAGAAAAAAAACATTATTTATCAATTTTAGATGAGGGACAGTGCATTATAAGGATTAATTCAATTAAAGAACCCTTTTTATTAAAGATTCCACTTATTAAACATGAATCTCTTTCTATTACAGAGATATATAAAGCTAATAGTCTTATTCTGGAATCTATTAAAAGTAATAATTATGCAATACCAAAAATTCAAAAGAAAAAATTATTAATTTATCTGAGAAAGTTTACTAGCTTTTTTATAGGAAAAAGTAAAAAATTTTATTCGATTTTCAAGAAGAAAAAAGAAAAAATGATAGAAAAACAAAACCTACTTTTTAATAATAAGCCCATTTTAAATCAGTTAAATTTTGAAGAGATATATTTAAATAAAAATTTAGAGGAACATTCTTTTGAAAATTTAAAATCTTATATAAATGATTTATATAATCATCAAATCAAAGAGGAATAAACTTTAAGATAGTAAGTTTCTATAAATAATATATATGACCTTAACAGTAGGTATCGTAGGAAAGCCTAGCAGTGGAAAAACTACTTTTTTAAATGCTGCTTGTTTAACCAATGCGAAAGTTAGCGAAATTCCCTTCACTACAATAGAACCTAATAAGGGTGTTACTTACATAAAAACGGTATGTGTTTGTAAAGAATTAAATGTTAGGGATAATGCAAAAAACTCTTTTTGTATTGATGGGTTCCGCTTTATACCTATAAATTTATTAGATGTCGCAGGGCTAGTCCCAGATGCTCATAAAGGAAAGGGTTTGGGTAATAAGTTCCTTAATGATTTAATTATTGCAGATGCTCTTTTGCATATTGTAGATATTACGGGAGCTCTTGATAAATCTGGCAAAATGGTTTCAATAGGGGAAAATGATCCATATGAGGATATTTTATTTTTAGAGAATGAAATAGATTTATGGTTCAAAGAGATTATTGAAAGAGAAGATTGGAAAAGATTCTCGAAAGGTATTTTATCAGAAAAGAGAAAAATTATTGATGCATTATATGAGAGACTTTCAGGTATCAAAGTTAAGAAAGAAGAAATCTTGTTAGCTTTAAAAAATTCTAAATTAGAAACAAAAAATCCATTAGATTGGACAGCTCAAGATATTTTGATGTTTGCAAAGAGTTTAAGAAATATTTCTAAACCAATCATAATAATAGCAAATAAAATTGATAAAGAAATTAGTGAGAAAAATTTAAAGGATTTAAAAAGTAAATATAAAAGTCCAATTTTTCCGTGTAGTGCTTTAGCAGAACAGGTTTTAAGAAAATATCATGAAGATAAGATCATTGAATATCTACCCGGATCAACAGATTTCAAAATTTTAAATCAACAAAAATTAAGCTCTAAAGAATTTGAAACATTAATGAAGATAAAGGATAAAATATTAAGACAATATCAAGGAACAGGGATTCAAAAAGTTTTAAACTTCGTTACATTTAATGTATCAAATCAAATTTGTGTTTATCCTGTATCAGATATTAATACTTATTCAGATAATAAAAATAATGTTCTACCTGATGCTTTTCTAGTTGAGAAGGGAACTTTATTAAGAGACTTTGTCAGGGATAAAATTCATAGTGATTTAGCTAAGAATTTTATATTTGGTATTGATGCAAGAACAAAAAAACGACTTGGAGAAAATTATGAATTAAAACATAATGATATTATCAAAATTGTGACAAACAAATAGATTTGAATGATATTACTCTTCTTTTGAAGTTAATAGTATATATACTAATATAATAATTAACAAAACAAGTCCAAATAAGACTAATATAAAATTAAATAGTTCTACTTCATCATCTGAGGCTTGATACAGAAAAAGGAGTATTATTGTTAAAAAATAATAAATTTTCATGTTACTAATGAATATTTAAAGAAAAATTTAAAAATTTACTATTTTAAATAATGGATGTTTTGGATGTTAATCAAATTTAAATAAAATCTACAGATATTCTATTATCATTTCTAAATAAATTACATTCATTTAATAGTAGACTTTTAAAAATAAATGGACCTGACGGGAATTGAACCCGTGACCTCTTGAATGCAAGTCTTGTAAATCAAGCAATATGCTTATTTTTGTCAAGCGATCTTCCACTGATCTACAGGCCCAATTAATTGGGGTTTTGAACAATTATTGAAAATAATAATAATTAATATTTTTTTCTATCTATTTTTTAAAATCTGTGCCTAATTAACGCCTATCACTTTAACAATTAAACTAAAAAGATTTTTTGGAAAGGAATTTATCAATAGAAATTTTTATTCTCATCAATAATAAGCCCATTTTAGATTAAAGTCATTAAAATGGTTATTATTAGATATTTATCTGCTGGTTCTGATCAAAAAGGAGAAGGAAAGTTTATTAAGAAATTCCCCAAGAAAAAATTCCAAAATAGGAATTAAATAAAAAATTAGGAGGTGATCCAGCCGCAGGTTCCCCTACGGCTACCTTGTTACGACTTCTCCCTCCTCGCATACTAGAA
>JBHLKV010000138.1:0-7474 GCA_048886305.1 Candidatus Hodarchaeota archaeon | reverse complement strand
TGGGAAGATAGATTTGATCCGTTGATTGAAAAATACCCTTTACAAATGCTTTCTCCGCACCCCAAGAATAGAGTTCATTCCGAGTTATACCATGTTGAATGGCTTAAAGAAGTTGATCCTCATAGGTGCTGGATTAATTCCGCTGATGCCGAACCTAGGGGTATTAAAACGGGAGATTTAATATATGTTTATAATGATAGAGGGATTTTATCAATTGAAGCATGGGTTACGGAACGAATTATTCCGGGCGTTATAGTCATCCATGAAGGAGCATGGTATACTCCTGACGAGGAGGGTATTGATAAAGGCGGCTGTGCCAATACTTTAACTAAAAATGCTTATGCCCCTGACGGGGCTTGTTGTTTAAAAACATGTCTTGTTCAAGTAAACAAAGATAAGCCGGAGGTAAAATAAAATGCAGATCGGTTTTTATTTTGATCAAACTCGATGTACAGGATGCGCTGCTTGTATGGTTGCCTGCAAAGATTGGAATGATATTCCAGCAGGATCAGAATTTTGGATGAATGTGCTTTATAACGAAAAAGGAAAGACCCCAAATGTCTTCGTAAGTTATTTAGTAAGACCTTGTTATCATTGCGAAGACCCAGTTTGCATCCCTGTTTGTCCTGTCAATGCTATAACAAAAAGAGAAGAAGATGGAATAGTAATTGTGGACAGCAATAAATGCGTAGGTAATGAAGAATGTGACTCTAAATGTTTAAAAGCATGCCCTTACGATGCACCACAATTTGGACCTGAAAAAGGGGCGAAGATGCGAAAGTGTACTTTCTGTTTAGATAGATACTTAGAAAATAAAATACCAGTATGTGTTGAAACTTGTCGACCTAGGGCGCTTTATACTGGTAATTTAGAAGAACTTAGAGCAAAATATGGCAACATTAAAGAAGCTGATAATTTTACTTATTCTGAAAGGGTTAAGCCATCTATTATTTTTAAACCTAAGGAAAAGTAATAATTAATTAAATATTAGATTTAATATTCTTAAAAACACTTAGCTAAATAAAATCAATATAAATTTGGTATAAATAATATGGTTGATGTTAAGAATATCGTAGTTATCGGGGTGGGGTTAATGGGTTCTGGCATAGCTCAGATTTCTTTAATGGCAGGATATAATGTCACCGTGGTTGATATAAAGCAAGATTTTATTGATAAAGGTGTTAATAACATTGAAGATGGGCTAAAAAGACTTGAAGCTAAAGGAAAATTATCTGCAGCAGAAAATTTAGCACGATTAAACACTACGTTAGATTTAGCTTCTGCTGTCAAAAATGCAGACTATATTATTGAAGCAGTAGTTGAAAAAATGGATGTTAAGAAAGAAATTTTCAAGATTTGTGATAATAATGCTCCTTCTCACTGCATTATTGCTTCAAATACTTCAACTATGTCAATAACAGAAATGGCTACCGCAACTAATAGAGAAGATAAATGCATCGGTATGCATTTCTTTAATCCAGCTCCGTTAATGAAATTAATTGAAGTTATAGCAGGTGAAAAATCTTCTGAAGAATCCATGGAAATAGGAACAGAAGTAAGCAAAAGTCTACCATGCCTTAGAGGAGAACGTTATATAGCAAAAGTATTAAAAGATAGACCAGGGTTTATTGTAAATAGACTCAATGCACCAGGTTCAATATATTTTAATTATCTTCTTGATACTTGTTTTGAAAAAGGAATTCCATTTGAGTCTTTAGATGCAGATTATGGAAGCGGAGGACCAATGTCTCCTCTTGTTTTAATTGATTATACTGGTATTGATACCTCATATCATGGACGAAACTATTATGCTGAGACTTTGCACGAGGATTTCAAACCAGGAAAAGTATTAACCAAAATGTTCAAGGAAGGGAAATTAGGCAGAAAAACAGGACAAGGATTTTATGATTGGTCAGAAGGAAGACCACAACCCGATTTTTCTAAAATTCAAAAAGCGGGATTGGTTGATCATGAGGTGATTCTTGCCATTCGTCTCAATGAAGGATGCAGAATATTAGAAGAAGGTATTGCGACTGGTTGGCAGGTTATTGATGATGCCAATCTGGCTGGTATGAATTATCCTGGTCCTTTTAGCGAAGGAATAAAAGATTATAACAAATATCTGGAAAAATTGATTAATATTTCCGACGAAATTGGAAGTGAATACCTCAAACCTTGTAACTTATTTAAAAGTGGAAAATTTATTGATATGAAATAACTTTATTTTTTTCTTTTAATTTACTAAATAGAATTATTTTTTTTTCAAAATAAATAATTTTCTGGTGGGCATTATTAGTATAAATAAATTTAAAACCTACAAATATGACGCAGCACCTTTTTTCTTTTTTATTGATGTATTCCCAGCAGATACATCAGACTTAAAGCACGCTCATTATGTCGAGTTAATAAATTCTATTAAATATAACCCAATAATGCCTTTACCAATGAGAGTTGACCGGGTCTATAATGCTGAAAATTCAATTGTAATTCGTCCAAGGGAACCGACATCTGTTATGATCAGGGAGGATCTTATAGCGACAATAAATCCAATCCCCTTTTTACAACTTGGAATAGAAAAATTAGTATATTTCACTGAAGTAATTGCTCGAGAAAAATTCTATAAATCTCTTTCAATTGAACATGCTAGAAAATGGTGGAAATCCACCCGGTATCTTTATGGAAATTTATCTCAGCTAGAGGAAGATTTTTTAGCTATTTTAAGAGCTTATTTAAACACAGTGGTAAAAGCAAAGTTAGATGAAGGTGATCTTGCGAAAGCAGCCATCGAATATTGTCAAATAATTATAGATCTTTGTAATAAAAGAATTGATGAAAATTCATTTCTTGTTGAAATAAGAGGAAAGGAAAGAAATGTTTTACTTTTCAGAGTAAAAGAAGTAGAGTTCCGTCGGAAGGGGGAAAAATTAAAACAGACTCAATATCATCCTGAACTTTTAGATATAGAAGTATTTAACCTTCGTGAGCGGGATTTTCCCACAAATAAAGATAAACAAAATAATTTATTAAATGAATTGAGACCTAAAGTAAAAAAATATATCCCCCTTCTTTTTTACGATGATCTACTTGAATGTATGCTTCAAAATACCGCAGATTTAGAAGAAGATGCTGAGGAATTATTAGATCCATCATTTTTAATTGATCAAAATATAATAATTATTCAAGAATCTAAAGGTTTACAAAAATCTGACGCTGAAATTTATTCGTGGTGGTCAGATTTTGAAGATATTAAATTAGAATCGATTTTTGAAGCAATTAAAGCTACTTATAAGGAGTATTATCTTTCATTGAGTAAACAAAAACCTTTATAGAAATAGCTTCTACTAATTTTTGTTTAACACATTAATAATCAATCTTAAAAAAAAATAATAGTTATCTATATTTTAAGAATGTAAAAGAAAAATCATAGATTAATTTAGATGCTTTATAAGAAGGAAAGACCAGCTATTTTAATGCTTCAAGATGGTCGCTACTTTCAGGGTATAGGGTTTGGTGCCACAAAAATAGTGACAGGTGAGCTTGTTTTTACAACTATAACTGGTGCAGGGTATAATGAGACATTAACCGATCCCTCATATAGAGGTCAGATAGTAGTAATGACACACCCGTTAGTAGGTAATTATGGAGTTCCTACGTGGGAAAAAGATAAACATGGGATTAGCAAATATTTTGAGTCAGATTCAATTAAAGTAAGCGGTTTTGTAGTAAATGAATGCTGTAAGAACCCAAGCCACTATGAAAGTGTAAAATCCTTAAACGAATTCCTACTTGAAGAAGATATTCCAGGAATAGAATGGATGGATACCAGGGCTATAACGAAAATCTTAAGGGAAGAAGGAGTCCAATTAGGTTTACTTGCTGTTTTCAATCCAGGGGAGAAACCTAATATTGAAGGTTTACGTGAAGAGGTTAAACAGGCTGAGGATCCTAACCTTAGGCATTTAGCAAGTGAAGTATCCACAAAAGAAGTTAAAAAGTTTACTCCGTCTAATCCTATTGCTAAAGTTGTTGTGTTGGATTTGGGTGTTAAAAATAATATTTTAAGAAATTTAGTAAAAAGGGATTTAGAAGTCATTCTTGTTCCATATAATTATACGTACGAAGAAATTATGAAATTTAATCCTAAGGGTGTTCTTATTTCTAATGGTCCAGGAGATCCTGTTATCTATAAGGAAGCAATAGAAGTTGCTCATAAATTAATTAAAAATGATATTCCAACGATGGGAATTTGTTTAGGCAATCAAATAATTGGTCTTGCTGCCAGAGGAGTATCGTACAAATTAAAATATGGACATAGAGGTGGAAATAAAACAGTTATAAATCCCGAAACTCATAAATGTTATATTACATCACAAAATCATGGATTTTGCGTTAAAGAATTTCAAAAGAGTGGTTTTAAAGAATTCTTAAAAAATATTGATGATGGCTCAAATGAGGGTTTGAAACATGAAATTAAACCTATTTTTGCTGTTCAATTTCATCCAGAGGCATCTCCCGGACCCCTCGATTCCCTATATCTTTTTGATAAATTTATAGAACTTATGGAGTTATAATTTCATGCCATTAGATACCTTTATTAAGAAAGCACTAGTATTAGGGAGTGGGGGTATCAGGATCGGGCAGGCTGGAGAATTCGATTATTCCGGAAGTCAAGTGTTAAAAGCTCTCAAAGAAGAGGGAATAGAAACTATTCTAATTAACCCAAATATTGCTACTATTCAAACAGATCCAGAACTATCAGATAAAGTGTACTTATTACCAATAAACGTCAAATATGTGGAGGAAGTTATAAAAAAAGAAAGACCAGATGGAATTTTATTAGCATTTGGAGGTCAAACTGCTTTAAATGTAGGGGTGGAGCTAAATGAACTTGGGATTTTGAAAAAATATAAAGTAAGGGTTCTTGGTACTCCAATAGAAGCAATTGAAGCTACAGAAGATCGAGATCTGTTTGTTAAAGCGATGGAAAAGTCAAATGTTAAAGTTTGTAATAGTCAAGCAGTTAATTCTTATGCTGAAGCTTTAAAAGCTGTAAAAGAGATTGGATTCCCTTGTATGATTCGTGTAGCTTACACTTTGGGAGGGAGAGGATCTGGTATAGTTAATAATATGAAAGAATTTGAAAGAATGGCGAAAAAAGGTTTAGCTCAATCAAGAATTAACCAGATATTAATTGAAGAAAGTATATGGGGTTGGAAAGAAATCGAATATGAAGTTGTAAGAGACTCTGAAGATAATTGCTTTATTAACTGTAATATGGAGAACTTCGATCCCGTTGGACTTCATACTGGAGAATCACTCGTGGTAAGTCCTAGTCAAACTCTCACTAATCAGGAATATCAAATGCTTCGTTCAGCCTCTATAAGAGTTATTAGGAACCTTGGTATTATTGGGGAGTGTAATATTCAATATGGATTAGACCCATTTTCAAAAGAGTTCAGGGCAATAGAAGTAAATGCTCGCCTTTCGAGATCATCTGCACTTGCTTCCAAAGCTACTGGCTATCCCTTGGCATATATAGCGGCAAAATTAGCCATAGGATATACATTACCAGAACTAAAGAATAAAATCACTGGAATTACAACAGCTTGTTTTGAACCGGCATTAGATTATCTAGTGCTCAAAATACCAAGATGGGATCTAACAAAATTTCAAAAAGTTGATCGCCGCATAGGAAGTCAGATGAAATCAGTAGGTGAAGTAATGGCTATTGGGAGAACTTTTGAAGAAGTATTGCAAAAGGCTATTAGGATGCTTGATATAGGCATGAAAGGTTTTGTAGCAAATGATTTAGAACCTATTGAAGATCTAAACGAATTAAAATATGCATTAAGAAACCCAACAGATTTACGAGTGTTTAGGCTTGCGGAAGCAATAAAAAGAGGTATCCATCTCGATGAAATTTATCGTCTTTCCAGAGTAGATAAGTGGTTTCTTCATAAATTAAAAAATATTATTGATCTTGAACGTCACCTTAGAAATCTTGATCTTCTTGAGTCCAATGAGAATGAAAAACGGTATTGGTTAGAAAGAGCTAAAAGATATGGTTTTTCTGATGGTCAGATTGCCAAGATTATGGAAGTTGATACGATTTTTATAAGGCAGTTGCGAAGAAGGCTAAGAATTCAACCATATGTTAAGAGAATTGATACTTTAGCTGCTGAGTGGCCCGCGATTACAAATTATTTATATTTAACATACAGTGCTTTTGAACATGATATTGATTTTACAGCAGAAAATAATTTAAATTTAAGTAAAATAATTGTACTAGGTTCCGGTACATATCGTATTGGAGCTTCAGTTGAGTTTGATTGGGGATCTGTTAATTGTTTATGGGGTTTAAAGAAACTTGGTATTGATCAAGCGATAATGATCAATTATAATCCTGAAACCGTTTCTACTGACTACGATATATCTGATAAGTTATATTTTGAAGAAATCTCTGGTGAAAGAGTACTCGATATTTGTGAACTTGAAAAAGCTACAGGCATTGTCGTATCTGCAGGGGGCCAAATAGCAAATAATTTAGCAACAAAAATCTCAAAATATTCTGAATTCTTTAGAAAAACTAATTTAAAAATACTTGGAACTCATGGGTCTAGAATAGACATGGCTGAAGATAGAAGTAAATTTAGTGCCTTATTAGATCAGTTAGAGATACAACAACCGCAATGGAATGCATTAACTAATAAAGAAGAGGCTTTGAATTTTGCACAAGAAGTAGGTTATCCTGTGCTGGTTAGACCTTCTTATGTTTTAAGTGGAGCTGCGATGAGAGTTTCATATGATGAAAAAACATTGCGTGACACGCTTGATCTTGCAGCTTCCGTTTCTAGTGAGTATCCTGTAGTAATAACTAAATTTTTTACGAATGCCAGAGAAATTGAATGTGATGGTATATCTGATGGAGATAATGTATTAATTGGAGCTATTGTTGAGCATATTGAAAATGCGGGAATTCATAGTGGAGATGCTACAATGGCAATTCCTCCTCAAACAGTTCCTAAAAGTGTAATCGATACAATTGAGAATTATACAACTCGAATTGCGATAGCTCTTAAAATAAAAGGACCCTTTAATGTCCAATATTTAGTAAAGAATGGTAATGTTTATGTAATTGAATGCAATTTACGCTCAAGTCGTAGCATGCCTTATGTTTCAAAAACAAGAGGTATTAATTTAATGAGATTAGCAGCTGAGACAATTATGGGTAATAAAATTCCAAAAAGATTGCTAAATATGCCCTATGGCAAATTTGTTTCAATTAAAGCTCCGATGTTTTCATTCATGAGATTAGACAAAGCTGATCCGGTTCTAGGTGTAGAGATGGCAAGTACAGGTGAAGTAGCGTGCATCGGTCAAGATTTCCCTGATGCTCTTATAAAGTCATTAGAAGCCACAGAAATGGATATTCCAATAGAAGGTGGTAATGTCTTAATTTCAGTTGGAGGAGAAG
>JBHLKV010000137.1:0-7594 GCA_048886305.1 Candidatus Hodarchaeota archaeon | reverse complement strand
GTAAATGGAATAGAAAGGTCAATATTATAATATTCTTTTTATTGATATTACTTATTTTTGGTACATTAGTTTCATTTTTATCAATCATTTCTACCAATTCTAATATTGATAATAATCAAGTTAATCCTAAAATTAATGATTTCTCTAAAGAGGATTATGACCCTATACTTGAAGAAAAAAAACATGGATTAGGTAATATAACAATCTATAATATGACTTTTAATGGACTAGAGATAGGACGTTATATTCGTAATGCAAGTTACCCCCTTCTATGGTATGACTATGAGTCGGGTGCATTAAATATCACTTCTAAGGAGATAAAATTCATTGAAACAAATGAATCGGCTAGAATTGACAATTTAAATAGTGAGCTATCAGATAGAAATGAAATAGGGGTTGAGTTAAATGAAACCCTAAAAGTATGGTATGATAATCCAAATGAGGGATATTTGATTTATCGTGTTCGTTTGTACCCATGCTATTTAACAAATATTTACGTTTTTGATGGCACTGATATTTCAGAATTGTCATTGGACACTGACTATTATATTGATGATCAACAATTCATGGTTTTTGATTATAGGGATTATTTTAATAAAGGAACCACTTTCAATTTTACGATGTACCTTATTTATGAATATAATATAACCATAGATCCTTGGACCCTAAACCAATATCCAGATAAATTAAATATGACAAAAGAAGAACAGACCTTAACTGCTGAATTCAATTATGAATTTACACTGACTGGTCAAATGTGGCATGCAGACACTAATCAAAAGAGACCTGCTGACACTGTGATTGTTGCTTTAATTATTAATCTTCCTGATAAAGAACTGTTGGAAAATCACGACCTGTTAATAAATAATGAAACCGTCGATGCAGAAGATCATTTAAATTTTGATAAATCTATAAACATAACCTTGGCAGATTCCTTTTATACAGATGAAAATTGGCTATTCCTAAATTTCACGGCTAATTATACTATAAAGTTTGTTGATCCCGTTTCTAAAACATGGGCAATTGATAGACTAGTAGCCCTAAGAAATATTCGAGAAAGAATTTATTTTCCGTCATTAATCTCTGGGCCTATACATATTTATTTAAGCCACATATCAATATCTGAGCCCACTATTTCCTCTGAAGATGAAGTAGTAAGAGCGAATTCGTTATTTGATAGGGACGTGTTATATTTTGAAGAAAACATTACATATAATGGAGATAGATGGTTAAAAGTAGAATTACCCTATATGGTAGTGGGAGAAACATGTCCATTTAGTGTTAATTATAAGGCTTTACATAGGTTAAGAATAATAGTTACAGACAATATTAAGATGCCAATTATGGGCTTAACATTGCGTATTTATTACTTTAATTTAAATTATGGAACTTATATATCCAATAACCGAACTCAACCTATTGGACCATTGAAAACTAATGAAAATGGAGAAGTTTCAATAAATAATATTTTAAAAGGGAATTATACGGTTGAGGTTTACCAACATGGAGATTTAATAATTAGGACGAATGTTAGTACTTATAATGAAGTTAATTACATCTATACTAATATAATGCATATTCCTATTTGGATACTGATATTTGGTTCAATAAATGCATTTATTTTAATTCTAGGAGTTATAGTCTATCTTAAAAATAAAAAATCGCGATAAAGTATCTTGATAGTTATCTTCTGTGATAATATTGAAGATTTTGTCCGTTTTCTAGAAAAAAGAGCTATGAATGAGATATTTTACGAATTTAAAGAAATTAAAAGTCAATCAGATTTATCCAGTACAGTTAATATAGAAATCATTCTACATTTTCTTGCCAAAGTTGAAGAAAGTCTGATTTTATATGAAACAAAGCAATTGATTTCAAAATCTAAAAATTCAGATAGTGATAAAGAAGTTATTCAGAGTTTGAAAAACGTTTTTCAAAATGTAGATCCTTCAATGTCTCTAATTAAAGGGAAGATTCGTGAGATTTTCCTATCTTATTCCTAATAAAATAGTTGGATAGGAATTTTTTTAGTTTTGATCAAATATTTCACCATATCCAATTAATCTGTAACGTCTATTTATTATTCTGGATATAGCAAATATAAAATTTTCAGGGATACAAATAGGAGGATTTAACTTAAGGACAAACGAGTTTTTTAAAATTTTCGTAACAGTTCCAGCAGTTTTTTCAGTGCCTACAACTAATAACAATTTTTCATTATGTTTAAGTTCAGTAACTTTGATTTGCATCTCAGTACCGATTACACGTTCGAGTAGATTAACTTTCAATTCCACTTCAGTAAGTATTTCTGGTAATGTTCCTGGTTTCCCAACCAATTGCCCTATCAGATGATCTCCTTTAGTTAAGGATGGATCTAATTTTGTTCCTAACCCGATTAGACCACCAGGTTTAGCATTGTCAAAATTATTAAGCCCTTGACTTATACTTACGACAGTTGATTGTATAGGTGTATAGTTATTTTTAATGCGAATACCGGGACGTATCTCAATTTGATCCCCAATATTAACTTTTCCTTTTAATACAGAACCGCCTATTACTCCTCCTTTTAAATCTTTAATTTCTTTTCCAGGACGATTGATATCAAATGATCTAGCAATTAGAAACTGAAATGATTCATCCGCATTAGTTTCTGGAGAAGGAATTATTTCTTCAAATGCTCTTACAATAAGATCAATATTTGAGTTAAAAACTGCTGAGATGGGGATGATTGGAGCATTTTCTGCGATAGTCCCCTCAATAAATTCTTTGATTTGATTATAATTTTCCAACGCTTGTTCTTTTGAAACGGCGTCAATTTTATTTTGTATAATAATAATATTCTGTATCCCAGCGATATTTAAGGCAGCTAAATGTTCTCTTGTTTGAGGTTGTGGGCACTCTTCATCTGCTGCAATTAGTAAACATGCTCCATTCATCAAAGAAGCTCCACTTAACATAGTTGCCATTAATATTTCATGCCCAGGTGCATCAACAAAAGAAACATTTCTTCTAAACTCTAATTTATTTTTACATTCTAAGCAGGTGAATCGTGGTTGGTCCTTTCCTCTTTCTTGATCTATCATATATTTTGTAAAATATAGGTCACAGGAAGGGCAGTAAAGAATCGTCGCATTCGAATAGCCTAATTTTATAGAAATACCCCGTTCTTGCTCTTCTGAATGTCTATCTGTCCAGTCTCCTGTAAGTGCCTGAACTAATGTAGTTTTACCATGATCTACGTGCCCTACTAATCCTATATTGCATTCAGCCTGTTGTTTAATTAGTTTTTTAATTTCAGCGATTTCCTTTGATGGTACTTGTTTGGGGGGGGATTTTTTTTTAGCAACTGCTTGCTTGTCTGGTTTAGGTTTTACGGTAGTTTTTTCCTCTTCTAATCCTTTTTCTAGCAATATTTTAGCATTTTCAATGTATTTTGGAGCAATAGCTTTTCCTATACCCTTAATTTGCTTTTCTAATAAGTCATTTAACTCAGTTGAAGCTAACTTTTCAACTGAGTCTATTCCTACTGCTCTCAACCTGTCCGCTGTAGCTTTTCCAATTCCAGGAACATCTTCTAAATTATAGGTCATGATAGTCAAAAATTAAAGTATAAATGTAAAGGTAAATCTAACTTTTTATCTAAATCTCCTACTAAAAATTAAGGAAATATTTTTATTAAACTAATCGATAGATATAAGGCTTTTATAAGTGGTTATTAGATGTGCTAATTTATCGTCTTAATAGTTGTAATTCCACCAGGTTTTTTGTCTAATTCTTTATATGAAATTCTAAGTAGACTATCAACATAAAAAGTTGATAATTTTCCGCAAGAGTCATCTTCATGAATAATATAAACTGGAGCAGGATATTGACTTGTATCAATATCTCCTAAATCTATTCTAAACACGATTTTTTTGTTACAATGAGGACAATAATTAAATCTAATAGGCATTAGATAAACGTTTCTTTTTTTTAAAAATCAATATATTCTTATTTATACACTTTTATTACTAGTAATAAATAAATAATTATTAATTCTTTAGTATTGAGAAAATATGCTAAGAGCTTTTCCTAAAAAATTTTTGTATTTGTTTATTATTCTTTTCTTGTTATTTCCATCAATTATTCTTAGCTATAGTCAATATTTTGCTGGTTATAATGATTCTAATACTTCAGTAGAACAGAATCTGCATGGCAGTGATCCTGATTTTGATTTGTCATTTTTACCTGAAATTGATTACGCATCATTGGAACATGATTGGTATTTCCCAAAGATTGAGATGTTAATTATAGCCCCAAATAGAACTGATTTTATTGATACATTAAAACCTTTAATGGATTGGAAAAATGAAAAAGGAGTAAAAACGATAATCCTGAGCAATTTTTCGGATTATGATGGCAGAGACGACCCCGAAAAGATTCGAACTATGATAAAATCATATTATGAGAAGGAAAATATAGACTGGGTTCTTTTAGCGGGAGATGCTCAAAATGACTTAATTCCTATAAGAGAAGTGTATAATCCTGATGTTGTAAGATATGGTGGAAGCGAAGCTGTAGGAAATGATGAGTATAAACCTACTGATTATTATTATGCAGATCTTACAGGTGATTTGGGTCTATTATGTACATGGGATAGTGATGAAGATTCAAATTGGGGGGAAGCTCCTCAAGATAATCTCTATTGGTATGATGAAATTTCGTGGGTTCCAGAGGTATATGTTGGTCGATTTCCTGCTGATACTGTTGAAGAACTTGAGATAATGGTTAATAAGACGCTAAAATATGAGACAGATCCATATTTAGGAGATTGGATGAATAGAATGTTATTAGCAGGAGGTATCTCCGACTATCATATTGGTGGAAGTGATGGAGAATATGAAAGTTGGTTAACAAGTCATATAATACAAAATTTTGTGAATTTAGAGATGAACTCCACTCATTTAGTAGAAGAAGAAGGAAATCTTACACGGACAGAACTCCGCAGTCAATTTAATAATGGTTATTCTACAGTTTTAATGGCAGGACATGGAAGCCCGACAACTTATTATCGTAATCCGACTACCGCAGGATACACATCTGCTGATGCTAGTTCAAGTTCTAATATTAATATGCCTTCATTAGTTTATATAGATGCTTGTTCGACTTCCTGTTATGATTGGACTGACAATAATATTGGAGAAACTCTAATAAAGCAATTAAGTGCTGGTGCAATTGGATTTATCGGAGGGCTTAGAGTAAGTTGGTATTATGAGGATGATTTTAAATTTGAAAAATTAAACCGGGGAAATGCCAAGTTGTTTTGGAAGGAATTTTTTGAAGAAAAAAAGTTTCAACCAGGCAGGGCATTATATGATTCTAAAGTCTCATATATTAATAGTGATTATTATAAGAGAGGAGAAGGATCAACAAGTTATGATTTTGAGCGTAAAAATTTATTAACTTATTGTCTATTAGGGGATCCTGAAATTGATATTTACACTGATAACCCAAAAAGCGCAAGTAATCCCTTTAATCAAAATATTTATGCAGGACAGTTAGTTTCAGTTGAGATTAGAGACGTTTCTAATAATATTATTCCATATGCAAGGGTTCATTTTAGAACTCCTGATGGCAAATATTATACTACATATGCAAATAAAGAGGGTATCACCAATTTTCGAGTCCCAGCGCAGGTTAATGAAACGTACAATGTTACAATTACAGGACATAATTTAATTCCATCGTACTTTAATTTTACCACACTTTTAGACGTTAATAATCCTGAGTTGTCTAAATTAGTTTTTGTACCAAGAAATCCTTCAGTTTCAGATAATATTTGTTTCAATATAGAAATTCATGATAATCAATCAGGGATTGAAAGTGTATATTTATTAATTTCTAAGGATCAGTTTAACAGTTTTACATCTTATAGACTATCAAATAGTATTCAAGAAGATGAGAAGAATTTTGAATTTATTATAGATAAATTAAAACCAGGAAATTATTCATATAGGGTTGTTACTCGTGATTATGCTAATAATACCAATGTTTTTTACAATGAAACTTATACATTTCAAATACCTAAACCAATAATGAACTATATGTTGTGTATCTCTATGATTATAATTTTAAGTGTAGTAGCAATTTCTGTACTTTTTTTAGTTAATGGGATCAAAAAACATTCTCGTCTTTTAGACCGAATAGAACAGTTGAATTAACCTGAGTTTAATTTTCATTATCTTTTTGAGATTCTTTTTTTAAATCAAATAAATATTTCATGGACCTAAAGGTAGTTAGCAGACCTTGACAGATTAAAGCTAATGAAATAAAAATTATTGCTATAACATCGTTAAAAACAATTAAAAACAAGATAATAGAGATCCCTGTTACTGTAAAGGTTAAAATATATGATATTTCGCTTAGAATAATTTGCCATCTCTTAGTTCCTTTTAAACGCGATTTGAGATCCTTATAATATTGCTCCTCACCAACTTGCTTGGTATTCCAGCTTCCCATAATATTATTGGCAAATAAGAAAAGAGACCATATAAAGATAAAAAATGCGAGGTAGATATCCAAAGATCCTAAAACGATGATTGGAATTTGCATTATTATCACACCTCTCCACCCTATTCGTCTTGCTAATTTATTTGTCTCTAGTTTAAGTTCTTTTGATACATATCTCGTACTTAGTATATCAAGCAACCTTCCAAGAAATACAATAAAAGTATTGATTAAATACTGATACCAAGGTGTATCTTGAATTATTAGTTGAAATATCAACTTTAGAAACACCACTTCCTTTTAAAGTTAATCTTTTATTATGAAAAAATTTAATTACTAGTCTTTATTATTTCATTTACTTATAACCATATAGGAAGGTATTTTTTAATAAAATAACCGTACTTATAAAATGGTTAGTATATTTTAACACCACATAATCAGCTGCTAGCTAAGCGCCGGAAGTTAAACTCGTTTACGTTGTCCAATAGTACTGCTGTTGCGATCAGTGGGAAATGGCAAATTGTGAGTTCGCTCACGGTCATGGTTCTCGAGGAAAATACCCGGTCCCATCCGAAAAACCAACTGTTTTCGAGGTGGTTCGGGAACCCGGAAACGCTTTTTATGAATATGTGGTTTTTAAGATATTCCTTTCTTTTGCTTAACTAAAAATAATTTTTTTAAATCATTTATTATATCAATATATATTGCAGAATTATTCTTTATTTGAAAATACTCATGCCAAAAAAATATATAGTTATTGCTAAGACAATTTGGAGACACTGGTTTTGGATTCTTGTAATAGTCATTATTATACTAGCAATATACAGACAATATCTAGCTGCTATAATAATAAGTGTGATTTTTATCGCTTTTTTTCTTTTATCCTATATTCCAACTATATTTTTCAAAAAAAGATTAACAAGAGTTTTGAAAAAGTATTATAGAATTGAAGATACAATAGTTGCTAAAATGTTAAAGAAAAAAGTTAATAAAATCAGAGAGGACATGTTTGATTTATCCCAAAAGCAGGAGAAGAAGAATTGGCTAATCACTTTTCTAAATAAACAGTATATATTTTATCATGAACAGACAATAGCAAAATTTATGG
>JBHLKV010000136.1:0-7666 GCA_048886305.1 Candidatus Hodarchaeota archaeon | reverse complement strand
AATTCTATGTATTGTTTTAAATTAAATGATAAAGGTAATGTAATTAGACTTTACCTTTATTCTTACCATTATCCATTAGTTTGGATATTACCTAAACAAATAGGTTCATTAAAACATGTTAAATGGATATGTCTCTACAATAATACAATTTCACAAATCCCTAAAAAAATAGGGAAACTTAAATCACTCGAAATATTGGATTTATCAAAAAATTCTATAAAGAAAATACCAATAGCTATTAAAAAATTAAAGAATTTGCAAAATTTGGATCTTTCTATAAATCAAATTAAAAAAATACCGCGATTTTTTAAAAATAATCCCATGCTAAAGAAGATTGATTTACTCAGTAATCCTGTAAGTAAGAGTAGAAAATTAAATTCCAATTCTCCCGCTAAATTTTCTTCCTACAAATCCTTCTCCGAGTGGTAATGTCTTGATCACTTCGAATCGAAAATCTTTGTTCGGCACGATATAAGCAAGTGCTTCACAGAGGAAGGTGCCTTGTTCACTCTCGTTATTAAGTATTTCAAGCAATGCAGAATCTACTGGGGGACCTGATCGTCCCTCTGTAATAGTCATATGGGGTATGAAATCCTCTGTGTGTGGCAGTGTTAAATTGAAATAGCCTGTGTCGTGTAAAGAACGACGGATGTCTAAAACTTTTTCTTGGGGTCTTATTTCATACCAGATACAAGGGTAGGGGAGGAAAGAATTCAATGGACCATACGTTATTTTGAAGGCTTTGTGGATTTTTAGCATATCCAATATGTCATCCCATTCATTATTTGTGAGGGAGTTGCGTAAGGGTTGAGTGACCGTGATATGGGATTCACAATATGACTGGGATACAGGATCATAGATTTCTCGCTGAGCATTAACCATCTCCCGAACAGCATCGGGTGGCCAGATCACGATCGTGCCAAATCTGTAGACCTTTTGCCATTCCTTCCAATTAACCATCATCTTATGATTTAATCTCAATATATAATATTTAAATATTTTAAAAAAAAAGTGGAATGAATTAATTAAAATTGATATTGAATCAATGTTTAGCGTATTGCTGCGGATTCCTCGAATGTACTCCAGACTCTAACTTTCCATCCAAATCCTTCAACGTTATTGAACATTGACATAGCACCCATAATACGTTTTGCCAATTTATCAAATTGTCCTTCTTTCACCTTCCAAATACTCATACTTTTATACCCTTCTTCAGTTGCTGTTCCTGCGCCTCGGATAAGGGTTTCTGCTATAGAGTCATCTGGAGGGTATTTTTTTACCAGTTCCATAAAAATTTTAAGTACTTCTTCTGCTTTATTCGTCGGGTAATATGATTTTAAAACAACATATACCATTTTCAATACATCTCTTATTAAATTAGGTTATATTTTAATTAAATTAGATTTCGGTGTAATTGATAATCGGGCTTTATTAATATTTAAATTTTTTCGTTTTTGTCAAAACTATTGATTATGATTTATATTTATAATTACGTTATATATTCGTAAATTGAATTTCCAAATTCAATTAAAAATTAGAGTGAAAATTGATGAGTTCCGAAGAGGAAATTTATCGAAACTTACAAGAACATTTGGATCAACAACCAATTGGGTATGCTGCTGTAGAATCAGGTGCGGACATTCGTGTCCTTAAGCATGTGTTTACACCTCGAGAAGCAGAAGTTGCAATATGCTTAAATTATAAATTTGAACCTATGGAGCAAATTATCGAGCGTGCTAAAGAAAAAGGAATTACAGGCGATGATTTAGAACAAATGATTGATGGATTGGCAAAAAAAGGAAGTATTGGTTATCGAAAAAAAGATGGCAAAAGTTATTATAGAAATATCCCTCTTGTATTAGGATTTTATGAAAATCAAATCAATAAAATTACACCTGAATTTGTTAAAGATTATTTAGAATTAACTGAGGATATGAAATTTGGTCTATCATTTATAAGTACGAAAATCTCTCAGATGCGTACTATTCCGGTAGAAAAAAGTATCACTCTTGAACATCATGTAGGCAATTATGACTGGGCAAGAGAGATTGTTCAGAATGTAGAAGGACCGATAATAATGCGAAGTTGTATATGTAGAGAAAAAAAGGCTCTTGAAGGGGAACCATGTAAAAAGACTAATCGATTGGAATCTTGTATGTATTTTCGTGATTTTGCCATAGCCGATATTAAGATGGGAGAAGGTAGGGAAGTTTCAAAAGAAGAAGCTCTTGAAATACTTCAAAAATCTGAGGAAGAAGGATTAGTTCTCCAACCCTCAAATGCTCAAGAACCTGAATTTATTTGTTGTTGTTGTGGTTGTTGTTGCGGAATGCTAGAGGGTGTTATTCCAAAATTACCAAACCCATTAGATTTCTGGATGAGTAATTATTATGCTAAAGTTGATCCTGAGTTATGTTCTGGTTGTCTTACATGTGTCGATAGATGTAATGTTAATGCGATTAAGTTCAGGAGAAGCATCAATAGCTCTAAGGTTAACTTGAAACGGTGCATAGGATGTGGTCTTTGCGTCACAACTTGCCCAGAACAAGCAATCACACTACATAAAAAAGAGAAAGAATATATTCCTCCAAAAAATCATGAAGATATGTATGAAACAATAATAAATCTGAAAAAGAGTAGTAGTTAAAAAAATAATTAAAATAAATTCTAATTACCATTTCATTCTTTTTATTTAATTTTTGGATTATAATATCAACTTTTTTTAAGCAAGATTTCCTCAGATCATTATGACCCTTGAAAGAAAAGATGCTCCTAGGACATTTATTCCCATTTTTATGATATGGATTTTCCTATGCAATATTACGGCGATATTATTAGCAGTTATATGGAACATTTATTTTCCTCAGAGTTTTTTCTTTGACGCGACGATTTCTATGTATATTATTATTGCGATAAATATTCTTAGCATCATTCTATTATACCCTTTACTTCGCAAGGATCCATTAACACCATTTCTAATGAGTGCTATCATTTGGTATACTGTAACAACAATAATATATGTCATTTTGGGGGCTTTTATTGCACTAATACCAGGAACCTTCCAATTACTAGGAGACCTTTGGTTTCATTGGAAGCTGAATAAGCTGATTGGGTGAATTTAAGTAAGATAAAATGAACTTCTACAATTTTTAAAGAATTTTATCAGATTATATTCAATATTGCGAGGCTAATTGAAGCAATGAGAATTATACCGAACATAATTGCAAATACCCACTGTTTTCTTTGTCCATAGTAACCTGCTGCATTGATTACAGCATAAATTACTGAACCCATCGCTAGAATAAAGAAATAGGGTGCCCAAGAGAGATCGATAAGGAGAAATGTTCCACTTATTAAAGAGAGAATTCCCATGATAAATTCAGCAGTTATATGAAATTTAATTGCTATAGGTTCAGTTTCTAATTCTGGTACCTGTTTTGTTAGAAGCAACATTGTCCAAAGTCCTATAATCCCTATTCCTATTACTATTGCGTATAATCCACTAATTATTGAAAGAACCATAATTCACACATTTTTACGCATTTAATTAATGAAGAGAAGAACTTAATTGATTAAAAGATTTATGATTCTGGAAACTGACAAATTTAAGGAAATATTGGTAAATAATAAAGTATCAAATAAAAAAGACAAATCATTAGTTATTATTATTAATTTATTTTTATTGAATTAGTAATTGAAAAATATGTCAAAAGAACCACCGAGTAACGAATCAGATAAGATTATGGAACAAATCCATAAGATGTCAAAAGGTCAAACGCTGGATTTAGTTATCGATCACATTTTGCATGGAGTTACACCAGAAATGATAGATTGGTGGTGGGATAATATAGATACAAACAAGCGCTATAAATTATGGCACCCGAAAGACCATCAATCTTTTCAATGGGAAGTTTCCCCTAAAAAAGGTCATATAGGGGCGATACAAAGGGTTAATGAAAATATTGGGGGGCTCCCCACTACTTTAAGAATCCGATGGGAAGATCAGAGTACTTCACCTATACCAATTGAATATGACCATGCATTAGTAATGAGTATTCTTGATCACAATGACAATCCAACAAGTTGGGCTTTACATGAATATGAATCAATTGAAAATGGAACAAGATTACGCACAACATTTCGATTACCTGCCAGAGTTCCAAAACAATTTATCGAAGCGCTACGTAAGCATAGTAAAGAAGAGATGAGTGAATTTGTCAATTTTTTACCAAGCTTATTCGAAAAAAACAAAAACTCAACTTAATCTCATATAATTTTTCATAAGAAAATCGAAATTTGTTAAAAAGGTTATTATTCAATAATAATTGAAAGAAGTGTTTTTGACTAATGGATAAAGAATTAATAGGCATGTGCGGAGCATATTGTGGGATATGCGAATGGAAAGAGAAAACTAACTGCGTGGGATGCCAAAAATGCAAAGGAGAGATGTTCTGGGGAGAATGCGCAATAGCAAAATGTTGTCATGATAAAGGATATCTTCACTGTGGTTTTTGCCCAGATCTACCTTGTACAGAGCTTCAACAAGCATTTGATCATCCTGAACATGGTGATCATGGTGAAAGATTGGCTAATCTGAAGAATTGGGCTAAGGGGGATGAAACTATTCTAAAATTAAGGTCATTTCCAAAGAAAGAATAGATAGAGCACCATTATATTAAAAAAACTATTAGAATAAATTTAATATTACAAGGCTAACTAAAGCGATAAAAATTATTCCGAACATAATCATAAATGCCCACTGTTTTCATTGACCATAGTAACCTGCTGCATTTATTACGGCATAAATTATTGATCCCATTGCTAGGAAAAAGATATAAGGTCCCCAAGAGAGGTCAATGAGAAGAAAAATCCCGCTTACTAGAGAGAGAATCCCCATGATAAATTCAGCAGTTATATGAAATGTTATTGCTACTGGTTCTGTTTTTAATTCTGGTACCTGTTGCTCAGAGAAAGGAATTCTGGATTCGTCATATGGAAGATATCTCTTCACGTTCATTATCAGATCGTCTTAAACAACTTGAGGAGCTTAATTTAATAACAAGAACTGTGCAAGATGGTCGACCCCCTAAAGTTTTATACGAATTAAGCGAAAAAGGTTAAGGTATCATCGAATTAATCCAATTCATTATTCTTTATTTAATAGGGATTTGAATCTATTTCTTACTTTTGGATTTATTCTATAAAACCTGGACATTAATTTACTTTCGATTTATTTCTTGGAGAAGAGAAATTTTAGAAATTTTCCTGTAGCTTTCAAATGTGGAATAATAGCACCGGTCTCTTTAATATATTGTTTATGCTTCTCTCCAAATCGCCTTATTAATTCCTTATCTTCACACTTCATTGCAACTAAAAATGGGATAAATGCAATCAAAGCAATTAAAAAAGCGAATAGGTTGTTTTTTAAAAAAGCAAAACCTAAAGCGAGGCATAGATCTCCAGCATACATAGGATGTCTAATAAATGAATAGATCTCGGAATTAATTTGAGTTCCCTCTTCTGGGAACAGCATGTATATTCCAAGACCATGTCCAACCTCATTAAAACCAGAATTTCGAAGATGCCATTCAAATAAAAAGCGCATAAAAATAAAAAAAACTCCAAATACTATAGCAAGCCATAGAGGAAATAAAGATGGACCCTCTATTATAAGAACATGGAAAATACCGGCATTTCCAGTTATGAGCATTAATACAACAATATGGAAGAAGAAATATCGGTATGCTAATTCTCCGTATTTCTTTTTGTATTTATCTGCCATTGTTGTAAAACAGTATATGAAAACCGAAGCGATAAGCACATTAACTGACTGACTGATGAAAAACCCGTACCGTACCAATCTATCAAACCACCAGAAAAAGATCATAATACTCAGGAAAATAAAAAGCCCGATAATAATAATAATTACTGCTTTTAATGGACTCCTAAATTCTGGAACTTTCTCCTTCAATAAATTAAAACCTTTTTTCTGATCTATTTTTCATCCCTCTATCTCTATTCATATTTGTTATTATTCAAATTATATTTTGGTATCATTAAATAATAATTTATTTGGTAACTGTGTGAAAGAATAGATTGTCATAACCGTTTCACGAATTAAGGAAAAAAAAGTAGAATGATTTGATTTATTAATAATTGATATTGAATCATTTTTCAGCCTATTGCTGCGATTTCCTCTGCTATAGCCCAAAGACCGACTGTCCATTCAAATCCCTCAATGTTATTGAACATTTCCATAGCACTCATGATACGTTTTGTATCATATTCGTAAATTGAATTAACAAATTCGATTAACTTCCATGCTGCTTTCACTTGGCTAGTCTACAAAATAAAGAAATACCCTAAACCAATAAAACTCAATCTAAATCTAAATATTTTAAAATTAAATTTGCTAAATGTTTGGCAAGTAATTCATCCGATTGAACAATTTCAGTCATAATTACTTGTCGATGGATCATAGAGTCAATAACATGAAGAATTATTAAACATTTCTCTTCCAAATCGTTTTGATCTGAATACCCTAATTGAAGAAAAATTTTCTTGTAAAAATTCACATAATCTCTATCAATAGTTAGTAGAGATACTGCATCTTCCAGTATTTTATCGTTTGATAAAAATTCGATTGTCATTGCTTTTAATATGTTTGCTCTTTCCCTATGAGTTTTTATTAATTTCATCAATAATCCATTTAGAAACTGAACAGGATCTTTGATGATAATATTAGGAATTACATTCAGTTTTTCAACAAAAGATATCCCAATTTCTCTAAGAATACTCGGTTTTCCATCAGGAAAATATCTATATAGTAATCCAATATTCACCCCTGAACGTCTCGCTATTTCATTAGTAGAAGTATTTGGATATCCTATTTCTTCAATCATTTTTAACGTAGTTTCTTTAATCAGGTTTATATTTTCCTCGCGAGTTTTACGTTTTTTGGGTTGTTTCTTTGCCATGATAAAAACACTCTATTTTTTATGTTCTCTTGGTTTTAAAATGATGAATAATATTTATAAGTAAGTGTTACTTACCTATAAGTAAGTCTTACTTACTTTTAAATTTAATTAAATACTAATTTAAGAAGGTGAGAAGATATGAATATTAGACCAGATCAAGAAAATGGGAAACTTCGTAAAGTATTAAATAACGAACTAAAGTTTTTGCATGCACCTAATGCTAATGTGTCAGTAATTGCGCGAATTATAGGAACGATCTCTGAAACTCAACTCAAAAATGCGCTATCCAAAGCCCAACTCATGCATCCATTATTATCTGCTAGAGTAGTCTTTGATAACGACCGTATTGCATGGTTTTATGAGGATAATGTGCCAGAGATCCCTCTGAAAGTAGTAAGGCGAATTTCTGATTATCAGTTTATTGAAGTAATTCAAAATGAACATAAAATACCCTTCGACATTTTTACAGGCCCACTGATTAGATTCATCTTAGTACAATCAAATGATATCTCTGATATAATCGTATTTTGCCTTCATACAATCTGCGATGGAACTGCCCTTGCGAACTTGCTTCGAGACATTTTAACATTTATCGCAAATCCAAATATGGAAATAAAAACAATCACGCCCCCTCAATTATCCTTGAGCGCTTTATCTGATACTAAGTCTAAAGGAGGAATTAAGAATAA
>JBHLKV010000135.1:0-7722 GCA_048886305.1 Candidatus Hodarchaeota archaeon | reverse complement strand
ATAGCAAAAAGATCTCCATCTCCCGATAGAACTATAACCTTTAATTTAGGATTTGCTAATTTTATACCAGTTGCAAATGGTATAGCTCTCCCATGTGTAGTATGGAAGGCAGGTGCTTTAAAACAACCACTAGATCGACCAGTACATCCTATGCCAGATACAATGGCATAATCTTTAGATGTGAGTCCTCTTTCTTTTAGACAGCTTGTAATTGATGTAATTACTGTTCCAATTAAGCAACCAGGACAAAAAATGAATCTGTGTAAATTTAACATATCGATTAAGGGATGACCAAGTGCTTCAGGGGGGATTGATGTTTGATCTGATGGACTCATATGTTAAACCTCCTTCATCAACTTCTCATAAATAAATTTAGGACTAAAAGGGATGGTAGTAGGAATCGTAATACCAGAAACATTAAACAAATGCCGGAATCTCTGGACTTCTCTAATAATCATACCATTGTTCATTTCACAAACTATAACCTTTGAAACCCCCATTTGTCCAATTCTTTCCATTAATTCATCAGGAAAGGGCCATAGACTTTTTAATCGTATAAGTCCCACCTTATATCCTTTTTGGCGTGCTTGCTCAACGACTTCTGGCACTCCTCTTGCATTAATTCCATAAGCTAAGATAACAATATCCGCATCTTCTAAATATTTCTCCTCCCAATCATTAATTTTCGGCCTTGCTTTCCTAATTTTTTGACAAAGCCGTTTAATGAGAACTTCTGCCGCTTCTGGTGTCATTTCTGGATTACCTTCTATATCATGAGTTAAACCTGTAACATAAAAAGAATAGTTGGTTCCTGCTATTGCCATTCCAGGTACAAGATCATCATCAAAAGCTTCAAATGGTTTATATTTCTCAGGTGGAACTTGAGGTTTTTTACGCTCTACCAATTCAATATTTGAATGTATATTAACAACTTCCATCATTTGTCCTAAAATTCCATCTGAAGCGACAATCACCGGTACACGATATTTCTCAGATAAATTAAATGCATGTATAGTTAAATCGTACATTTCTTGAACTGTAGAAGGGGCTAATACAATTATTTCATAATCTCCATGAGAAGCATATCTTGTTTGATATACATCAGATTGAGATGCGTTTGTAGGTTGTCCTGTACTAGGACCTCCTCTCATGATGGTAACGATAACTGCTGGTACTTCTAACATCACACCTAAACCTATACTTTCAGCCATAAGTGAAAGACCTGGTCCTGAAGTTGCAGTCATAGCTTTCTTTCCTGCATAAGAAGCCCCAAAACAGCTTGTGATTGAAGCCAGCTCATCCTCCATCTGAACAAATGTTCCATTAACTTGAGGAAGACGTCTTGACATATAAGCAGCAATTTCTGAGGATGGTGTGATAGGATAACCTGCAAAATATAAACATCCTGCTGTAATCGCACCTTCAGCACATGCATAATTTCCAGTAGTTAGTATTCTCTTTTCTTGGAAGTTTGCATTACTCATTGTTTATAACCTCCTTAATATCGGTTTCCAAAAGATATAATGAAACTGTAGGACATAACCGTTCACATTGTCTGCATCCAGCACACTCTTCAGGTTTAAGCACGATCGCATAGTGTAGCATACGACTATTGAACTCATCCTCACTTATTTCGATTATATCTTTTGGACAGAATGATAAACATATTTTACAACCATCGCATTGTTCAGAATCTATAAATATTTCATATTTTTTCTCAGGGGAAGGAGGAGGTAAAATGGGTGTTCGTTTAGATTTTAACATTTTTTAATCCTCTAGTATACTTATACTTCTGATTATGTTTTTTTCTCTTATGCTTTAAAATAATAGTTACTCTTTTAAATTTGCTTTTTCATAGTATAAGTAAATCATTAAATAACGATTTCTTCTTATGAAATTACCTTAACGAGAAATTAAAAGTTAAATCTAAGAAGATTTTATTAAAGAAATACAACTTATTGGAATTTGTTTATTAATTCCTGGTAGAGAGCTTGACCAAGTTGATAACTTTGAATATTTATTGCTCTAAACCGTTCTGGCATACTATTTAAAACTTTATCATAATATTCTTCTTTTAAATCAATTTTTCCATTCTCTTTTAAATACTGAGAAAGGAATCCTAAACAAAGAATATTCGCACTGTTGGGCATTTTATTTTCATCCGCTCGTCTTGTAATTGGAACACGGTGAATTTTACCTTTCTGGATGATTTCTTCGGCATTAGCAACTGTATGTTCATCGATAAAGGAGACAGTTTTTTCATATATACATTCAGAGGCGCGTTCGAATCCTTTTTGATCTATGGCAATAAAAATATCAGCATCTTTATCGCAGAATGGATATGATATAGGAGCAGAGTCTAGAATAACATCACAAAAAATAGGACCCCCTCTAACGGAAGGTGTATAGTCAACGGTGAGTGTTGCATAATAATTAGCAGCCATAGCAACTCGAACTAATACACTTCCTAAAAATTTGATACCTTGACCTCCTCTACCAGAAAATCTTATTTTTAATTTCTCATTCATGGAGAATAAAAAAATATTTGCTATCTATTATTTTATTTAGTTTATCATATTTTTAAAATATTATAATAAAGAAAAAATGAAATTCAATAACAATTGAAACAAAAATTACTATATAGAATAATTTATCTATCTTAAAAATAATTTATTTATATGCATTTATCATTCGTATATTAGTTAAAGTATTATTTTAAAATATCAATGTAGGAGAGAGAATTATCATCAGGTAGGTTCGAATACAAGAGTATTAACTTCTTTACCACTTAAATTCTCACAAATATTCTTATAAACAGGTTTTAATATCATTCCAATTTTTAAATTATCTTTAGTGGTAATTTGCCCCATCGCCTTTATTCCATTTTCAAATTCTACAACTCCAAGTGCATAAGATGGTTTATCTCGAAATTCTGCTGGAGGAGCATTTAAAATTGTAAATGTAATTAATGTACATTTCCCTACTGCTTCTATTAATGCAAATTTCTCATTCTTACAATTTAAACATCGTAAATGAGACTCATGCTGTAGTAATCCACACTTATAACACTTTTTCCATCTGATTATTTCTTCACTAGTCATAAGGCTCTTATTCGTACAAGTTTAATCCTTAAAATAAGTTTTATTCTTTTAATAACCATTGATCTGTGGTAAGAAAGCTCTCCATGATTAACTCTCTAAGAATAGGATTTTCTTTTAATTGAATTGTGTGAAAACTCTGCAAAAATTTATTAAAAATTTGCGAAATAGAAGAATTTCTTTCCATATGACCTGTAAAATACCCCAGCTTCTGTTTTGCGAAATAAGATTGTCCCTTAAATAAATAACAAACTAGGAAATTCTCAATAGGGTTTATTATAATAGTATGGTGTCCAAATTTAGCACGATCAAGCCCTTCGGAAAATACTTCTTTGCTAATTGAATCAAATGAAGTTAAAAACCCACTGAGAAGATCATCTGAGAAGTCCCAATCTTTTGAAAAAGTGTGAGAAAATGCCGGTACTCCACCTTCAGACATAACTAAAAGTAATAATGGTTCCTCTTCAGTTAATTTTGGAACGTCTACTGTCCGTTTTTGTATCATTCTTTTCATTTCGTTTTCTATTTGGGTTAGCTTCAATCTTTCTCCTATTGGAGAATCTGATATTTTTAATTTCTCCCACAAATCCATTTGCTTTAATAGTTCGTCATGTTCACTTGAAATTTTCATAGATAATCGATTAAGCCCGTACTTTTCAGCTATATGCTGAGCTTCAGATAATAATTTTCTTGCATTTTTTATATTAAAAGTAAGTAACGCAAGTCTGGCTTGTAATAGTTTCATTTCAGCAATTAAGGGATACGAGTTGTTTTTTTCAGCTATATCCAGTAAACGAGAAAAGTAAGGTTGCATCTCTTTTAATATCTCAAGATCTTTAGTATTACGAAGATCAATTAAGAGTAGATCACAGAGATTGAGCAAAGCATCAATATGAGCTTCGTATAAAACAACCTCCTCTTCTACTGCTTTTCTTAAAATTTTTTGGGCCTTAGAAAGATTACTAGCCCGAGGATTTGCTTTTAATAATAAAGCTTTATTTATCAGAAAGTCTAATTCGATAATCTCATACTCTTCTTGATCTTTAAGCTCGTTCATTTGATCTAAGTATTTTTGTGCTAACTTAAGATCACCTTTATCAAGGGCTACATGAAAAAGTGAATCAAGAATTATATGAATTTTAGGACTATTTATCTCCTTACAAAGGACATAACTCTCATTTATATTTTCATATGCCTTATCTAGTTTACCTTGCATTCGAAATACCCAACCCAAATTATTGAGAGCAATAATAATGTTCTGTTTATCATTAATTTCTTTAGCAACGGCTAACGCTTGACTATGATATTTGATTGCGAGATCTATATTACCTTTTATTCCATAATAAGTACCTGTATTTAATGTAAATTGCATTATCAATTTTTTATCATTTGTCAGTTTAGCAAGTTCTAAACCTTCTTCCAAACATTTTTTAATAGCCTCTAAATTTCCTCGGGCAAAAAATATTCCCCCTTTTATTAGAAACAAAGAAGCATGTTTTTTCTGAATTTCTGTGATTGGTTCTGAAAATTGGACTCTGATTATTTCTTCAGCTTCACTAATTTTGTCAAGAGCCTCTTCTAATTTGCCAAGTCGCCAATAAACCCAAGCAATTAGGTTTAAAGCATCAATTGATTTATCATAACTTTTTAATTTTTTACTCTGTTCTAGAACGCGTTCTGCAAGGTTTTGTGAGTCTTTTAATTTTCCAAGAGCTAGTAATGAAGAACTTTGTAAAATATGTAAAGAGAGTAAGTCTTCTTTAGAAAGACCTTCTTCTTTTTCTAACTTGGATACAATTTGAAGAACTTCTTCAAACTTACCAGCATTTTTAAGTTCTTCAGCGTGTTTTAATTCTTTTAATTTAGGCATAAATTTCAATTAAAAAAAGAAGTTAAATTTACTTAAAATTCTTTTTAATCTGATCTTTATTGAGCGGATGATAAAGCTTTAAACTTCTGATATAACACATCAATAATTGCATTAAATGCATCTATAACTCCATGACCCGTTTTTGCTGATGTTACATAATATCCAACAAAATTGAATTTGTCTACTATTTCTTGGATTTTAGAATGATTAATGGAATTTTCATTAATTAAATCAACTTTATTTGCAAACACAACAACCGGTATATCTCCGCAAAATTGATTAATATCTGAATACCAATCAGGAATATGAGAAAAACTGTCTTCACCGAGGTCATTTTCTTCTAAACTATATACAATAATGGCAGCTACACTATTTTTAAAAAAAGAGGGGCGCAAAAAATTAAAGCTGTCTTGACCGGCGATATCCCAAAATAATAATCTAATTTTATCTTCCTCAATCTCCTTATCATATACAGAGAATTGGGCTCCTATAGTTTTGATATAATCCTCCTGAAAGGAACCTTTTGTAAACTTTTGAATCAAGGATGTTTTCCCTACTTGCCCATCTCCTATGACTGTAATCTTAAATCGGAACTTATCTATTACTTCATTCATTGGATGAAATTGTAAAATCAAATGATGATTTATAGTATTATACAAATCTTAATTATAGTAAGATTGAATTTTTCTTTATATATAATTTTAGTTTATTTCATTAGAATTCAGATTATCAAAATTAAAAAAAGTAAATTTAAAAAAAAAATTATTCTTCTTTATTCAATTTAGACAAAATATGCCATCTCTTACCCATACTTCCATAAGAATATGTTGATATTTTAATAATAGTTTTACCTGAACCATTTTTTACATTATTATTCAATAAATTGTCTAAATTTTGATTTTTATTTTCCTTTAAGACTGGAATATTTAGTTTCTTACTTTCTGTCAAATTTGTTCAACTCCTTTAATATTAATAAATAATCGTCTTTAGCCCTCGAAAGTATTTTTCAGGAGAAATACCATATAATAAAGCTTTATGAAGAAACTGTAATTTAATTTCTGCTAAACTAAATGAGTTTTCTTTAAATTTGGATTTTTCTTTCAATTCTTTTAGTATTATGTAAAGTATATATTCAGGTTTTTTGTGTTTACCAAAAAATCCACCGAAAGCAGTGAAAAGATTTACCATCAACTCGATCTCATTTGTAGAAAATTTCTTCAAACATGATTCGCAGATAACTCTAGTATACACTCCTGAATGGTATATTGATGCTCTATTTTTAATTTCGGTATTGCAAATACTACAATTCATTGATGTATTAATTACATTAGGTTTTTTCTCAATAATTTGTGCCATTTTTTCCATCCACCAACTTTTTATTTTCCTCATAGGTCTTTAAAACCAAAGTTAAATTTCTCAGGATGTAAATAATAATAATCAAGAGACTTTTTCCATTTTTTCAGAGCCCTTTTCTTATCAATTAAATCTAAATCATCTTGGATTGTATAGATTTGACTAAGTTGGCTTATTGGCTCTTTTTTAATTTCCTCTTGCTTAATTTCAGATTTTAATTCATATAATATGATTTTTTTAACTTCTGTCAGATTTAACCACCTTTTTTTTTAATTCAAATTATTAACATAAATATAACTATCTCTTTTTTGTAATTTTTATGTGGAGAGCTCAAATTGTTATTCAGAATGCGAACAATTGAGCTCTCCTTTACCTACGCCCTCTATTCTCTCTCTGATTTATTCTGATTTGCTGACTCCTCTCTTAAATACCCATATGACCCTTCTATCCCCGAAGTAGTCATAATTAATTTTATTTCTCGTTGATAATCCTATTTCATAGTGTTTAAGAATAGTCTTATTCTTCTATTTCTCTTAAGAATTATTAGGACAAAGTTTAATATATAGTTTATCATCCGGAACTCCAACTGGAGTCTTGGAAAAGTTTTGGATAGAAATATTTTTATAGAATTTTTTACTATTCTTAATTGAGTCCCTTTAGTTATTTTAAAAAATTTTGGAAGATTATCTTGGAAAAAACAATCAATTATCCCCCGAATGAACTTTTAGTACCTCCTTCCAAGTTGAGTAAACCTAACTTTGAATTAATAATTCTCTGGATGTTAAATAACAACAAATCATGTACAAGTTCGGACTTTCTTGCAATTGAAAATTCTGTAACCAACACAGTGTTTTCAAAATCAACATTGTATAATTATTTAAAGACTCTTGTTGAAAATAGATATATCAATAAAAGTGCGTATAATAATTATCAGATTACTCCAAAAGGTAAAGATAGATTTTATGAATTGTCAGAAGCTAAATATGGAAAGAGAAAATTGAGTTATCCTCCTAAAGCTATCACAAACAAGAGGAACTATGACCATTGGATTCTTTGGATGGTTTATAACAATAATTATTGTAAATGGGCTGATTTCCTTGATGACCCTCTTTCTATTAACCAATCATCATTATCAAAGAATATGAATTTATTACTTGATGAAGGTTTTGTAAGCAAAGAAAATAAAGAATACAGAATTACACAGTTAGGTAAATCAGCATATTCTAATATGTTAAGAGAATATGATTTAGACAGACAGTCAATTTTAGAGGCAGAAAGCACACGGATTAGGGAGATAACGAAAAAAACTACTAGCTTTTTTGAGAAGTTTCAAATAAAAGATGATAATATTAAATTCCGTTATCTCAATAATGTTTTAAAATTACCTTATGAAAATGAAAA
>JBHLKV010000134.1:0-7802 GCA_048886305.1 Candidatus Hodarchaeota archaeon | reverse complement strand
GAATGATGTATTTTGGATCTGTTGAAAAGAATTGAGAAGATAATTAAAATTTTTTCTGAAAAAAATATTCGAATTGCTGTTGCAGAATCATGCACAGGAGGATATATTTCAAATATGTTTACCAACATTTCGGGAGCTTCGAATGTATTTGAAAGAGGTATTGTCTGTTATAGCAATCGGGCAAAAATAGATTTATTAAATATAGATCCTAATTTAATTGAAGAAAATGGTGCAGTATCAGAAGAAGTTGTAAGAGAGCTAGCCAATAATGTAAGAATGCAATCAAAGGTAGAAATAGGTATTGGTGTTAGTGGTATTGCAGGTCCGACTGGTGGGACACCAGAAAAGCCAGTAGGACTGGTTTTTATTGGCTTCTCAAATAAAAAGGAAACGATTGTGGAGAAATACAATTTCAAAGCAGATCGAATAACATTTAAAAAAAAAGTATTAGAAAAAGTACTCCAATATATGGAAAAATTAACTTAGTTTTTTACTAATACATCTAATTTTCAATTAATTTACCATTTTCCATTATTAATCTCTTGGACCCATCTAAATATTCAATTGTAATATTGGCTTTTGGAGTAGTTACAAAGTCCCAGTGCATCTGGGATGCAGAAGTTCCCCCAAAACTTTTATTGAATCCAAATGCTAAATGTACACTCCCAATGATCTTTTCATCAGTAAGGATATAACCAATTGCTTGGGTAATTTCAGGATTACACCCAATACCAAGCTCAGCAACATTATATGTCCTAACTTCAGGAACTTTATTTGCTTTGTCCATTTCTTCACATTTTTTAAAAGAAGCAACTAATTCATCTAAGTTTGTTTCTGCAGTTGTTTTATCTATTAATAGTTTGCCTTCTTTAAAGGTTAATTCAACATTTTTTATGATTTTATCACTTAATCGATCCTTAGTTAAAGGACAGAATAGTTTTCCCTCACCTTTCTTTTCTTGTGGAGGAAAAAATACTTCTCCGGCAGGTAAATTTCCACCTAAATCCCCTAAAGCGATTTGTTCATCCGATAGGATTCCGTCATCAAGGATTTTTTTCCTATTTTCTATAGATACCCAAAAATCAGTCCCAAGATCATCATTAATATACACATTTTTGGCATTATCAAAGAAATTACCCAAGTTTGTGGTAATTTTATTCATAGTATCATAAGGAATACTTATTCCACCAACAATAAACCTTTCATATAACTTATAATCAATATTATAGTATTCTGCCGCTTTTTTAGAAGGCCAGGCAGCATAACACCATTTCTTACCTGGAGCAAATTCTTCCTTTAAGCCATAAAGAACATCTCTAAGAGCAACTCTAGCTTTAGCCCCCGCATCTATTTTATCTCTTGGTGCATTGGCGCTAATGGAAGGATCCTCTAAAGGTTCGATTACAATATAAGCATCGATGTTTTTAATCATCTCCAAATAATGTAAGGGAGTTTTTTCTAATGTTTTAATCTTAATTTGTTCATCTTTAAAAATAGTCTCTTGATAGTAATCCGATGTATATGAGAGGTGAGGAATTCCACCTTTTCTTAAAATACTTAATCCAATCTCTTCTAATAATTCTTGAGAATAAGCTCCTCCTCTTATAAGGATGAATTCTCCTTCTTTTTTAATATTTATACTTCTAGCAATATTTTCAGCACATAGTTGAACTTTATCTTTAGTAATCATAATTTTATGAAATTTGCTAAATATATAAATCCTTATTGTGTTAACTCTCAAAAATCATTATAGAGTTATTTATACGAATATGTAATTTTTAGTAGGGAAACATAATAAAAACATTAATGGGGAAAGAGTTTATTAAATTCGATTGTTTAAATTAAATTATTAAATAACTTCCTTTTTGGAAATTCTTCAATTATTCAAGAAAATCAATAAAATTAAAATCCATTATGGTCGTTCGAGAAGCAGGATTATTTTTCAGAGGATTTACTGTTGTAAAAAAAAGTTACCACAAAACTAGTCTTGGAAAAATCGATGCAGATTTAAGAAGTGGACTATTAACTGCAATCTTAAATTTTGCAGAAAGTGCCTTTTCACAAGGTTTAGTTGAATATTTTGAAGGAAAAAAATTCATTATCGCTTTTATTGGGGATAAAATCTTAGCTGACAATAGTATTGAACCTGAACTTCTGATTTCTTACGCCATATTAGATAAAGAGAAGAAGATTGACAAATATATTCATAAAGTAATTCAACCCTCATTGCATAAGATCTTAGAAGAGTTTAAATCACTTAATACTGGTAAGAATTTATCAGAAGTTACTCAATTTAGGACTTTCAAACAAAATCTTGATAGAGTTTTTGGAACTGATACTAAAACAATCGATCAAAAATTAAAAGAGCTATTTTAGAAAGGTCTTCAATAATTTGGGCAATTCTAATTACACGTTTTTTTCAAGAACCAAAATATTAGTGGTAAAGCAATGGTGGCATCTGCTATAACTGTTGTGTATTTTGCCTTTTCGTTAACTTTTCCCCATGATATTGCTTCCTTTAATGTGGCACCACTTAACCCCCCTGGTTCTGGTCTATCCATAGTTATTTGAATTGCATAACTTGCCGAATTTGGGCAAAATTGTAATGATTGCATTATAAAATTTTTAGGAACTCCCCCTCCAACTATGCAAACTCCTGCCTTTTTAGCATCCCAGGCAATATCAACCATTTCGAGCATATCTTGAAAATGGTTCAAATTTAACTTTTTGTGATAGAACCCTAACTGCATCGCTAATCCAGAGTCAGTAAAAGCAGGACAAAAGATCTTGACATCCTTATCTGCACAGATTCTTAAAATCGAATTTGACCTTTTAGGTAAATGCTCTCCTAAAAATTTTAAAAATAAGCTTACTGACATAGTATAATCTGGAATTTTCAGCTGAGAAACAAAATCCTCGATTCCTTCATAGACTTTATTTGGCAAAAAAACATCATAAATTCTATTCATCTCTTCACTTAGTAAGTTTTTATCATCAATATCATTTGGATTAACTTCACCTTGTAAATGATGAAAACCTAAACACTCAGCAAGATCATGGGTTAAATTTGCTCCTGTAGTAACTAACACATCTATATATCCCTCTTTTACATAATCATGAATAATACTTTGCATTCCAGCCGGAACCATGGCTCCAGCTAAGCCAAAAAACTTAGTACATTCTTGATCATCAATCATCTCTTTATAGATATGACAAGCTAACGCTAGTCTTTTAGCATTAAAACCCGTATCTTTTAAAGAATTGATAAGACTGATTATAGTTGTATCATCTGAAATTTTAAATTGGTTTACTTCTTTCAATTTATCTTTAAAATTGTTATCTCTCATTTAGATCTTCCCTTTTTTTCAGCTATAAATGATATAAATTCTATAATTAACTTAGCAGCCAAATTAGAAGTCATATTATTAGCATTGTCCAAATTTGGAGCAACCTCTACCAAGTCAAATCCGATAATATTAAAATTCTTAGTTAATTCTCTTAAAATGTTCCATATCTCACGATAAGAAAAACCTCCAGGGATAGCAAAACCTGTACCAGGGGCAATAGAAGGATCTAAAGCATCAATATCGATGGAAACATAGAGGCTTATAATATCTGAATTAAGAAAAAAATCAATTATTCTCTTTGTGTATTCATTTAATCCAAGTTCAGTTAATTTGTATGCATTTAGAAATGCTATTTTCTCTCTTTTAGCGATCTCAAGCTCAGGAATATCAATATCTCTTGTACCTACAATTAATAAATTCCTATTATTAATAAATTCCAAATCATATATTCGATGAGATATTGTAGCGTGAGAGTAGACACCTTTGTCCCATTCTTGGTATAGGTCTAAATGAGCATCAAATGTTAAAACACCAAAATTATCTTTTTTCTTCAAGTTATTCCCAATTACTTTTACTACAGGAAAAGTACAGAAGTGATCCCCTCCAATCATAACTAGGACAATGTTTTTTTTCTCATCATATATACTTTTAACATAATTTCCAATTTCTTTGAGATTCTTCTCTACTTTGTTAGGTTCAATGATTACATCTCCAATATCTACAACTTTTATTTTAGGAATTTCAAATCCCAATTCAGATGTAAGGGCTAAATTATCAGATACTTCACGTATTTTTTGAGGTGCAACTGCTGAGTTTGGAGCATCAATTGAAGTTAAATAATCCCAAGGTATTCCAAAAATGACAAATTCAGTGTCTATATTTATCTTTTCTCCAAAATCAAAAAAATTCATAATTTGGTTCATTTAAATTTTACATTTTATCCAATACTTCTATTCCCATAATATCTAATCCGATCTTTATTACGATTTGTACGCATTTTATTAATAACAATCTAGCTTTTTCTAATTCTTTATTCTCAGAAATTACTTGACAAGATGTATAAAATGAATTGAAGGATTGACACAATCTAAGAAGATATTGGGGGATTAAATGGATATTATATGTTTTTTCAGATGTATCAACAAATTCAGGAAAATAGACTAATTCTTTTATTAAAAATTTCTCCTTTTCATGGGATAATAAATCCCAATTGATTTCAGTACTGATTTCTATTCCTGATTTTGAAATAATTGATGCAATCCTAGCATAACAATATTGAATGTATGGACCTGTCTCACCTTCAAAAGAAATACTCTCATCTGGTCTAAAAACAAAACCTTTTGCTGGATTGTACTTCAAAATATAAAATTTTACAGCAGCTAAACCTATTTTTTCAGCTCTAATTTTCTTTTCACTATCAGTTAAATCTGGGTATCTTTTATCTACCTCATTAAATGCAAGTTTTATAACTTCTTCAATGACATCATCCGCATCAACAGCTGTTCCCTCTCTGCTTTTGATTTTCCCACTGGGTACACTGATCATTCCATATGAGAGGTGATAATTATCTTCTTTGAAGCCTAACATATCTAATATAGCAAAAAGCCATTTAAAATGCTGATTTTGCTCATCAGCTACGACATAAATCGATCTATCATAGTTAAAATCATCTTTCTTTTTGTAAGCTAAGTAAATATCTTGAGTTATATAAATAGAAGTTCCATCACTTCTAATCAAGTATTTGTCTTCAAGATTGTATTTCTCTTTTAATCTTGCTATAATTGCTCCATCCTCAGTTCTTTCAAATAGTCCTTTTTCTAAGCCCTCAAAAATTTTCTCTTTTCCTTTCAAATATAATTCGGATTCTAAATATTCTTTATCAAATTTAATTCCAAATTTAGTATAAGTTGTTTCAAATCCTTGTATAGCCCATTTATTCATTTTATTCCATAAATCGATTGTTTTTTGATCTCTTGCTTCCCAAGATCTTAGTAATTCTTGAGCTTCTTTATCTAAATTCTCGTCTTTCTTAGCCTCTTCACTATAAAGAACATAATAATCACCAACAAAATGATCACTTTTTTTATCTGGTTCTTTATTATTTCCCCATTTCTTATATGCGAGCATGCTCTTGCAAATATGAATTCCACGATTGTTTAGCAAGTTAACTTGGAAAACATTTTGTCCTTTATATTCTAATAAATTCGATAGAGATTTACCTAATACCATATTTCTTACATGTCCAAAATGGAGAGGTTTGTTAGTATTTGGAGAAGGATATTCAATTACTATTCTTTGTTTTTTAGGTTTTTCTAATATATCTCTTATCCTTCCATAATCATGTTTTAATTCAAAAATATTCTCAAGAATGGATTTTGGATTAACTATGAAATTTAGATAAGGACCTGTTTCGACAATGGTGCTTATAAACTCCGGGAGTTTAATTTTATCTTTCAAATCCTTCGCTATTAAATTTGGTGCTTTTCTTTGAAATTTTGAAAGTTTAAAACAAGGAAACGCGTAGGTACAATCAAATTCTGGAGGAGGTATTTCTATTAATGCTTCTATTTCTTCTAAGTTAAGATCTGAAATATATTCCTTCAAAATATTAGCTAATGACCTTTTATCTATTACTTTCATTTTCAAAATCGGATAAAATTCTAACTCATTAATTTATAAGTTGAATGAAACTTTTCTCTGTTTTGATAAATATATCTAAAATAGCTCATAAAATTTATGCATATGAAATAAGATAAATTTACTCTATAAAGCTTACTTCAATTATATCTTCTTTTAATTTTTTTCGATTTAAAATTAAAGTTCTTATTTTTGGTATTATTTTATCAAAAATTACAAATAAATAAGGAATACCTTGATTAGTTAAAATAAGAGAATCGTATAACAATAATTCAAATCCTGATGGTCTAATTTGAGTAATAAGTAAGTAAGATTCCATCATAAAAGAAAGCATAAAACCTACCCAAAAAATGAAGAGGATCGTTTTAATTTTGTACCTCAATATAATTAATAAAAGGTATCCACATACAACAGTGGTAATTTCTACTACTCTTAAACTTCGCATATGCCTGATAGTAGTTATTTCCAAATCTAATAAAGGTAGGAGTTGCGATAAACTGGCAATCAATAACCACCCTCCGTATAAAAATAGAGTCCATAATAGAACCTCCTTTACACTATTTCTCTCAAACATAATCATTACCCAACTAAAAGCTAGTAACCCATAACTAAAATCCATCATAAAATCAACGTATATCTTAGTGTTAGATGGATCTATCTCACGAATACCGGTATTCCACCAAATTACACCGTCTATTATCAAAAATAATATTCCACACACAAATCCTACATAGATAGGAATTTTCTTCTTTTGTATAATTAGAACTGTGAGAAAAATTAAGAGAAAAATAGAATCAAAAATCAAATAATCTAAATCAAAGATTCGAATTACATCATGATTTATATTTGACAACAATATCCCCTAAGATTATAAATTATTATTTAGAAATTATTATCGAATTTTAATGTATTTAAATTTCCTCTATAACTTCCTCAATTTCTCTAGATTGAACTCCAAAACTCAGTTGGAGTTAAATAATTTTTAATTTGGGAAAACGGGCATACAGCAATACACTTACCACAATCACTACTGTTTTCAATCCAAAATTCAAAGCATTTTTCTGCATTAATATAGTATTTCTTTACACCAGAATTATTACTAATTGATTCACCTTTGAATTTAGCTTCTTTTTCTTTAGTGATTGCTTCTGTTTCGCATGCTTCAGCACATTTATAACAATTTCTACAAACGTCTTCTACCTTTCTTATGAAGTCAAGATTAGGACCATCAGATTTCAACGGTAAATCTGTAAAAACTTTGCATATTCTTACTCTTGGACCAAACTCGGGTGTAATTAACAAACCCAATCTCCCTAAGGCACCTAATCCGGCATCAATAGCTAAAGGTATGCTTATTGCGGTATCATTTCCACATTGTATAGCTCTAAATCCTAAATTCCTAATAAACTCACCTACACATGCAATTGAAAAAGCCATCCTAGAATAAGCTACTGCTGCTGCTGCGGCTGCAGGTTGAGCAGGGGCTGTAGAGATAGCATCCTTATCCATTTCAATTGCCATGACAATAACTTTATCAATACCATCTGGCAAATTAATAGGCTGCTCAAGAATAGAAACACTTTGTACACCATCCCTTACTTTCCCTTTAGAATCTTCTTCACTTTTATTTTCGGGTCTAATAAATCCTGTTTTGTAAATCCATCTTTTGTCAATATCAGCAATTCCCACCAATGAGGCACCATAAAATGTTGCAGCCTTTTTCACTAATTTGGTAAATTCTTCAAGATTTTCAACATTATATTTTAATTTTGTCCATTTCCTCCCATAATCTCCTGTATAATGATCCTTTCTTTGCCA
>JBHLKV010000133.1:0-7885 GCA_048886305.1 Candidatus Hodarchaeota archaeon | reverse complement strand
AATTTACACTATTACCAAACATGGAATAGTAGCGCTTTCTGAGACTTTATCTAGAGAACTTGAGTTGTATAATTCAAAGATTAAGGTTTCTGTACTGTGCCCTGCATATGTAAATACTACTATACTTGATTGTGAGCGAAATCGTCAACCTGATTATTGTGATCCTGATTTTGAACCAACTTATGAAAAATTTGTTAAGATGTATCCAGATGCAGAACCAAATATAGATTTATTTAAGAAATTGGTTAAACAAGGTCTTTCACTAGAGAAGGTTGGGGATATTGTATTTGAGGCAATAAAGGATGACGCGTTTTATATCTTAACTCATACTAGTTTTATGTGGAGAAAGGCAGTAAAAGATCGAATGGATGGAATTCTTGAAGCATTCAAGCAAAACAAAGCTTATAAACATTAAATTTAATGCACACTTGTTGAAGATTTTTAAGAGTAAAAAATCCATAATTTATTTATCCAGGACTCCAAAAAGTAGTTCTTTCAAATCTGTTTGGAATTCAGATTTAGGCATAAGATACATCATCATCGCTTGAATATCCGCTATTTCGAATTCCAATTCAGCTGGTAATTTAGTATCTTTTAAATAGACAGCAAAAAAGGGTTTTCGTTTTTTTAGAGCAAAACTAATCTCTTTCCTTACATATTCTGAGTTGATGATTTGTGGCGTTATAAATACAATAAAAGCTCTACATCTTTCTATGTTAACTGCTATGGATTTTATCCAGTTGTCGCTTACAGCTATTCCTTCGTCGTACCATATCTTAATGTTCATTTTGTTTAGATAATCGATAATAGGATAGACTTCGAGTTTATCTGCGTGAGCATAACTTGCAAAAACAAATGGTTCGTCTCCTTCATATGCTTTAAAAGGCGTTTGAAACAATTCCAAATCAGACATAAAGCTTTTTATGATTAATTCCTCAATATGAGGATAATCTGCTACTTCTATCGGCTTTTTATTCTCACTAGCACTTTTTAAATCTTCAATAATTTGTGTATTTTTAATAAGAGCATCGGAGAAATAGTTTATCTTTTGCTTGGCAGAGTATGTTTGACCTTTAAATAAATAACAGACTAAAAAGGAGTCAGGAGTTTGGAGAAGGAGGGTTTCCTCTCCAAATTTAGCCCTATCCAGTCCCTGAGAAAAGTATTCGTCCCGAAAAGTCGAAAATGCAGATAGGAAGCTTGTTAATAGGTTATCATCCTGTTTCCACTTTTCAGAAAACGGATACGATAATAGGAGAATGTTACCCTCAATAAGTATTAACAGTACTACCGGCTGTTCTTCAATTGCTTCAAGCGGTTCAATCGCAAGCCTTCCTTGCATGCGTTCTATGACATCATCAACAGAAGCTAATTTCAGGCGTTCTGTTACGGAAGCCCTTGTTTTTTTAATAGAATCCCATAGTTTCAGTTCTTCCAACAAACGATCGTGTTCTCTTGAAATTTCTCCCGCTAAGCGTTGAAGGTCGTGCTCGTAGGCAATATCTTGTGCCTCAGTTAAGAGTTTTCTCGCCTCAACCATATTTATTTGAAGTAAGGCTACCTTAGCTTGTAATAGCTTCACGTTAGCTAATAAGGAATATGAATTTTCCTGTTTGGCATTTCTTTGTAATTGATCGATCAGCGGTTGAATATCATCTAATATTTCCATGTGATTAGATTGTTGAAATTCTTCAAAATATAAATCACAGAGGTGTATTAATGCATCATCCCAATTTTCTAATTCTACGATTTTCTTCAATATAGTTTCTGCTTCGGTACGGTCACGCATTCTAGGGCTAGATTTTAATATTAAAGCGTGCGCCAAATGATATTGAGTCATCATCGCTTTATTTTCTTGTTTTTGGTTAAAGTCTTTGAACTGCTGTAGATAGTTCCATGCTTGATTACCATTGTTCTGAGCCACTAACACACTTATGATATTCAGATATGCCTGACCCATCCATGCAAAATTATAGCTCTTATATATATCAAGAACCCTTATATAATATTCTAACGCAGCAGTAAAATCCCCTTTTTCAGAGTAAATCCTGCCCATAAGTTGATAAATTTGAGATTTTGAAAACCCAATCCAAAAATATTTTGCTTCGGGGATTAGAACTGACGCTTTTTCGTTATATTCTACTGCAAGATGTAATTCTCCTTTTAAGTAATATACGTACGCCTTCGCCCACAAATTAGTGGCTATATAAATAGAGTGAGGATCAACTTGTTCAAACAACGCTAAACTTTCATTAAAATAAGTAAGAGCAAGATCTAGAGCAGCTTGGTAATAACTTCCTACTCCTTTCGATAACAATAAATACGCCTTTCTTTCTTGATATTCTAGCGAATCTTCTCTTGGAATTGATTTAAATAGATTTTCGTGTTGCTCAATAGTTTTATCCGCTTCCTCAAATCTTGCTTGAAGACTAAAAAATTGACGTTTAATAAATAACGCGTCTGATGAAAAGAGCGGTAGTTTCATTTCCTGGCTTTTCTCGAAAAGCTCTTCAGCGATTTTAAAAGCTTTTTCGAGCTCTCCTAAGTCAAAATGAACCCTGGCTTTATATGCCAAAGTTCTTAACATTTCTTCAGAAGTGAGATTTTTGCTTTGTTCAATATCCTTAACCTGTTGAAGTGCTTCCTCTAATTTAAATAGATTAATGAGTTCTTTCACGACGTCTAGTTTTTCGGACATTTAATCGTGCATTATACATTCTTTTTGCATGTTTGAATTTAAAAATAAAGAAGATTAGTTTATTTAAAAGTGTTTGCTACGAAAACGCTATGTAGCAATTATACCCTAATAAGTGCTCATAAATTCAAATGTTTTAATATAGAATTACATCCTTTCAACTAGGATTGAGATGATATTATTTCCGAATCCTCCAAAATTACATGTAATCCCAGTTTTCGCATTTTCAACTTGTCTTCTACCTGCTTCTCCTCTTAATTGCCATACCAACTCTACAACTTGAGCGACTCCTGTAGCACCAAGAGGATGCCCTCTCGCCTTCAACCCCCCTGAAGGATTTATAGGAATTTTTCCGCCAATTTCAGTTAGACCTTCATGTGCGGCTTTAGCACCTTCACCTTTTTTGAAGAAACCTATGTCTTCAGATTGAACGGCTTCTAATATTTCAAAAGCATTATGTAATTCTGCAACATCTATATCTTCAGGATTTTTTTTGGCCATTCTGTAGGCTTGTTCCGAACAGAGTCTAAGAGCTTTTAAAGTAGTTATATCCTCACGTTCATAAACTATATGAGTATCAGTCGCTTGACCAATACCAGAAATTAAAATAGGAGTATTGCAATATTCTTTTGCTTTATCAGCATTACATAAAACCAAAGCAGCAGCTCCGTCTGAGATTGGACAAATATGAAATAATCTTAAAGGGTCAGCAATTATAGGATTAGTCTTATTATCATTAAGAAATTCATAAACATTTTCCCAATTGCCCTTTCCTTTTTGAATAGCACTTTTCATGAAATCTTCTATCGTTCTTTGAAAATGCGCTACTGGATTTAATGCACCATTTCGATGATTTTTAATTGCGATATCTGAAAGCCAGTCAAGTTTAGCATTATATTTTTCAAGATAAATTCGTGTTAATAATCCGGCAAAAGAGGGAAGGGAAACTCCATGAGGTCTTTCTGCTTGATGATGTGTTAATGTAGCAACATTTGAAGTGATATATCCTGGCTTAGTGATATGAGTCATCTTTTCTCCTCCAACAACTAAGACTAAATCACTCATTCCTGAAGCAATTGCTTGAAACCCATTCTTTATTGCTGAACCTCCGCTGGCAGGTCCATTTTTAATATGATCAGCAGCAGCAGGTATTAAGCTTATTCTATCAACTAATGCACTTGCAATCCCAGATAGTTGATTAAATGCTGCAGGACTCATAGCTCCAACATATACAGTATCAAAATCCTTATCACTTGTATTTGAATCCTCAATTGCTTCTAGTGAAGCTTTGCATAATATATCTAATAAGTCTTTCCCTTCTAATCTTCCAAATTTGGTGTGACCTACTCCTATTATCGCTACTTTTTCCAGATTCCACGCCTATAATCTTTAGAAATTGCCTTTTATTTTAAATGAATAATAAAAAGAAGACTGTAATAATTATTAATCTTGACTTAGTTTTTTCTTTAAGGCTTCGGTTAATAAAGGTACTACCTCGCATAAATCTCCTACAATACCATAGTTTGCTACATTAAATATTGAGGCTTCAGAATCTTTATTTATTGCAATGATTATATCGCTACTTTTCATTCCAACTAAGTGTTGGATTGTTCCAGATATTCCACATGCTATATAGATTTTAGGAGAAACAGTACTACCGCTTTGTCCTACTTGTTGTGATTTTGGAATCCATCCTAAATCTACAGCAGCTCTACTTGCTCCCACAGCTGCATTTAAAACGTTAGCTAGATCCTCGATTAATTTAAAATTTTCTTTACTTCCAACGCCCCTTCCACCAGATACAATAGTATCTGCCTCACAAACCGGAATACCACATTCTGCTGCAGTTCCACTTATTACTTCCTTTGTTTTTACCTTTAAACTTTGGAGATCTACTTTTACAGGCACTTCAATAATTTCTGCAGTATTATTCTCTTGTATCGGTGCCATTTCCATAACATTAGGTCTAACTGTTGCCATTTGGGGACGTGTTGCAGGACAAATAATATCGGCCATAACATTTCCACCAAAAGCAGGTCTCGTCTGCAATAATAATCCATCTTTAATAGATAACCCGGTACAATCAGCAGTAAGACCCAACTCAAGAGTAGCGGCAACTCTTGGAGCAAGATCCCTTCCATTTATAGTAGCAGGATATAATACAATATTTGGATTATACTTTGAAATTATACCTGTGACTACAGAGGAATAAGTTTCAGTATGATATTCCTTAAGAGCTTCATGTTCTGCAACATATATTTTGGTAGCACCACGGTTTGAGAACTCTTGGGAGAATCTTTTCACATTATCTCCTAAGAGTAAGACACATGCTTTTTGATTTAACTCATCTGCAAGTTCAATTGCTTTACCTAACAATTCAAAAGATACATTTCTAACATTTCCATCTTTTATCTCAGCAACAATCCAAATATCTTGATACTTTGATAGGTCAACCTCTTCAATCTTTTTTCGTTGAATTGTAATTGCCCCTACATTACATTGATCGACACATGCACCACAAAGAGTACACTCATCACCTATAACTGCGATTTTCTTTACAATTGTGATTGCTCCAAATGGGCACCCTTTTATACATAGTCCACATCCCGTACATTTTTCCTTATTTACATTTATCAGATTAAATCACCTTATCTTTAGATAATAATTCGATTAATTTTTGAACTGAAGCTTCAGCTGTCGCTTCCTCAATAATAACACCTTGTTGTCTCGCCGGTGGAGAATAAACCTTAATAACTTCAGTTAATGACCCGTTCAATCCATAGTTATCCTTACTACCACCAAGTTCATCAGCATCCCATGTAGAAAAAGGTTTCTTATTTGCTTTCATTATACTCATCATTGGGGGGTTGGTTGGTTCAAATGAAGAGGGAGTCATTCCAGTTATAAGTACTGGTAGTTTTGTTTCAACAATTTTGTACCCATCATCTGTTTGAACTTTTGCAGTCAATTTTTTTCCTTCCAATTTTTCAATACTCTCGACATATGTAATTTGAGGTATACCTAATTGAGCCGCAATTTCAGGTCCAACTTGGGCTGTATCTCCATCAATGGCTTGTAATCCACAGAAGATTATATTGAAATCACCTATTTTCTTGATACACTGAACAAGAGTATAAGATGTTGCCCAAGTATCAGCCCCCGCAAAAGCTTTATCACTTAGCAATATTGCCTTATCTGCTCCCAATGCTAAACACTTCAATAAAGCCTTTTTAGCTTGAGGAGGTCCCATAGAGATTACAATAATCTCATCACCTTCTTGTCTAATTTTAATAGCCTCTTCAAGCGCAAATTGGTCAAAAGGATTTAATATGCTAGGTACACCCTCTCTTATTAGGGTATTTGTTTCAGGATCAATTTTTACTTCAGTTGTATCAGGAACTTGCTTTACACAAACAATAAATCTCATGATTTTATCAAAATTAAATTAAAACTTTAATCTTAATCTCTTCTCTTGAGAGTTAAATATAGATATTAAAAATATAAAAAAAAGTTAATTAATATTGTTTCTTACCAAGTAATTCTCTTGCTACAATCATTTTCATAATTTCAGAACTACCTTCTGCGAGTGAAAATGATCTGACTGCACGCCACGCAGCTTGGTCAGGGCATTCTCGTGAATATCCAAAAGCACCTTGCCATTGCATAACATCATTTATCGCATTACAAGCCCACTCGGAACAGAACATTTTTCCCATAGCAACAATTTTACTAGTCTCAAATCTGCTTGCTTTCCCTTCTTGTTCTAAATCAATAGTTTTTAATGCTCGATAACCCCAATCTCTTAACATATTTAATTTGGTATAATGTTCAGAAAGTTTAAAATTAATTCCTTGATACTGTGATAGTGCTTTTCCAAAAGATTTTCTTTCCTTGATATAATTTATTCCATTTTCTAACGATTTTAATCCTGCCGAAGCACAAATAACTGTAATTAGTGCTCTTGCATATTCGTATCCTTCATGTAAAATATAGAACCCTCTGTTTTCTTCACCGATTATATAATGTTTAGGAATTTTTACATTATCGATCGAAAAACCCCCACATGAGATTCCTTCTCTTCCTAAATCATCAATGTATGTTGGAGTAATCCCTTCTGCAGTTAACGGTAAATAAAAACATGTCATTCCTCTAGTTCCTTGTTCTGGAGTTTGATGAGCAATTGTAACATGACCACCACCATAGGTAGCAGCCTCTCGTACTCCACTGATATACATTTTTTCACCATTAACTACAAATCCGTTACCATCAGGTTTAATTGTTGTCTTAGTACCACCTACATCCGAACCAGCGTCGCTTTCGGTTGTAGCAATCCCTAAGAACCATTCTCCAGAAAGCGTTTTTGGAAAAATTTCTTGTTTTGCTTCTTCTGTTCCATATTTATTTAAAAGAAATCCCCAAGATGCTGGAACCAAGTAATACACACATGTAGATCCCGTACAATCTGCTCTAGCTAATTCTTCGGCTATAACTCCAGCACTTACAGCGCTCAATCCAGGTCCGCCATATTCTTCATCAGCCGTGCATGTCATAAGCCCCAATTCTGCCATTCCTTTGACAACATCTTGTGGAATTTCCTTAGTTTTCTCCATTTGAAGGGCAATTGGAGCTATTTTACTTTGAGCAAATTCTCTTACAGACTCAGCGATTAACTTCTGTTCATTTGTAAACTCAATAGTCAAATTTCTTACCTTTTAAATTTTATATAATATAATTTTATAAATATAATTTTTATAAAATCAAGCAATTCTTAAGTTTTATTAAATTAAAATTGTCTTAGGATATCATTTTTTTAAAAGATGTAATACTATTCATGAGGAATAATAAATTTTAAAAAAAAAATAATTTAATATTTTTCTGGAAATAATACCGTCGTTATTGATCGATCTGCTTCTGTTATAATCCAAATTTTAATATCGTCAAAAGAATAAGATGAAATGATTCTTAAATCGTGGTCTATTGAATATAAATTTTCCTCAAAGTCTTGTTGTGGAATCTCTCCGAAATCTCCCAATAAATGCTTTTGAGACAATTCATTACAATTTTATTTGAACCCTTGCTCTTAAAGGAAAAAATTTGAAAAATAAATTTAAAAAAAAATTAAATTATTCCTAAATCTTTTAATTTTTCATCTGTAGGTCTACCTGTTTCCCAATCCCAACCACGATTTTT
>JBHLKV010000132.1:0-7891 GCA_048886305.1 Candidatus Hodarchaeota archaeon | reverse complement strand
TTGGTAGCCATATTAATAGGATTAGTATTTGCATCGGTTGGAATAATTCCATTAATTCAGAAACTTTTCCTTACGATTATATCACCTACTATAAGAAAATATAGTAATATTGTAAGTATTTCGTTAAAAAGATATAGACGTCGTAATACAAGTACGGTTGTTATGTTTGCAATGTCATTTTCTTTTATATTTTTTATAACCAGTGTTACTGAAATGGAATCTGAGAATTGGGCATTGAATTTAAGATTTCAATATGGTTCTGATTTAGTCCTTATAAATCAAGGATTAGATGCAGAGAATGCTGTTACATTAGAAATGGTTGAAGATTTAAAAACACTTCCTGGAATAGAAGAGTTAGCAATATCTCTTCATAATACTTTTGACATTCAAGCAGTATTGTCAATTGTTCTTGAATTTAGCGAAGGACAAGTAGGGTACACTCCAGGTTCATCGGAGGAAGTGATAACTGATTTATTTGAATTTTACTTAGCTCAAGAAGAAATGAAAATTAGAACAGTAGCTTCAGATTTGGTTGAACATGATGCTGTAGATGCTGGTTTTATTGGTGTTGGTGAGGATTTTGTTAATTTAATTGATAAAGACTTATTGATTTGGAAGAGTGATGGAAGTGGGGATGACTATTCCTTTAATGAACTATTTACACATAATAATACATGCATAATTGCTAAATCTATTGCAAGTGTGCTAAATATTAATGATGTAGGTGAAGAAATAGCAATAATATTTTATGATCCTAAAAATCCTTCAGACATTGGAAATAGAACAGTATTTAGAGTTGTAGGAATCTCAGGTGGAATTCCAGGATTCTATAATTTCAGAAGCGCTGAAGCTTCAGCATCTGGTGGAGGTATAATGGTCTCTTTAGAGAACTATATGCGGTTAATGAAAATTGATAACCCTGGAGAAGCAAATATGATCGTTGATAAAGTCTTTATTAATTTAGTAGATAGAACAGAAGAAAATATTGAAACAACAAAGGAAGAAATCCAGACACTTTTTCAAGATATTGATTTCATAATAGATGATGCGATTTCTAAAATTAATTTTATAGAAGCAACTACTGAAAGACAAAGTTTTCTTATGGAAATAATCTTAGTATTTACAATAATCATTTCTATTTTTGGGTTAGTAAGTACAATGTATGCCATCATGTTAGAGAGAAAATTTGAAATAGGAATTTTACGATCAATGGGTATGAAAACAAGAAATGTTCGTAATATGTTTTTAATTGAAAGTATGGTGATTATGCTATCTTCAGGCATTTTAGGAACGATTTTAGGCACATTTACAGCATATCTACTGCAAACTAATATGGCACTTTTTACAGAAATGCCAGTTATTTTTAAGGTTCCTGTAGACGTGTTGATTACTGTCTTTATGATATCAATCTCTTTTGGATTCTTGTTTATGTTTATAATTTTAATGAAATTAAGTCGACAAACTATAATGGATATATTTCGCCAAACATTTTAAAAAGTTCCTTTCAAGTTTTTTGCTGAAGAAAATTAACTAATTTTTTTATTGCTATCCCTCTATGAGATACAAGATTTTTTTCTTCTATGGAGAGTTCTGCAAAAGTCCTATCAGGTTGACTATTAGGGATAAAAATAGGATCAAAACCAAATCCCCCCTTCCCCCTGATTTTTTTCGAAACCCTCCCCTCTACATTACCTTCAAAATAGAAGATTTTATCAGTAGGTTTAAAATATAAAGCAATTACAGCAGAAAAATGAGCTTTTGATCGATCAAAATCATTAATTAATTTAAGGATTCCTTCATTACCAATAGTTCTCAATACATATGAAGAATAAACACCTGGAAAGCCATTAAGAGGAATATCTACAAAAAATCCAGCATCTTCAATGAAAAAGGAAGCATCAATCTTTTCTTTTACACTGTTTAATTTGAATTTAGCTACATCCATAATAGAATCCGCTTGGATTTCAAAAGTTCTAACATCTATTTGCTTTAAAAAATAGTTTAAATGCCCTCTATTGAAAATATTTAAAACTTCTTCAAATTTATTATTATTTCCAGTTATAAAATATATAATTTCCTTTTTATTCTTCATAAATTCTCTAATACTTTAATATCAAAAATTTCTTCTATTTAATTCAATAAAGTAATTTATAAATTATATTTTCTGTTGGTTTAGAAATTAATTTACAAAATTTTATTTTATATGGTTCTTTATTCTTTTTTAAAATACTTTATTTTATAATCTATAGAAAATAGGAGAATAAAGTTAGAAATGGCTCGAATGCATTCAAGAAAACGGGGAAGAAGTGGTTCTACTCGCCCCGCTAGATTAGAGAAACCAGTATGGGTAGAATATTCTGCTGAGGAAGTTGAAAATCTAGTTATCAAACTTGCTCGAAAGGGTTTTTCCTCATCAATGATAGGAGTGATATTACGAGATAGTTATGGTATACCCTTGGTTAAAGTTGTTACAGGGAAGCCTATAAGTCAAATTCTCGAAGATAATGAGATTGAATCACCTCTGCCTGAAGAACTAGCAAATCTAGTTAAAAAAGCTTTAAATGTTCGAAAACATCTGGAAACAAACCATAAAGACCTTGAAGCTAAAAAAGGACTTAATAGAACGGAATCAAAAATCTACAGATTAATTAAATATTACAAAAGAAAGAAAGTATTAGCTCCTGATTTCAAATACGATCCTGAGAAGATTAGGACTTTAGTAGCAAGATAGGAGGAAAATAAATGAGCCAAAGAAAAAAAAAACCTAAAATAAAAAAAGTTTTATATAAAGACAAGAATTGGTATACAATTTCCGCCCCCAAGAGTTTCAATTTTAAAGAGATTGGTGACATTATAGGTGTGGAGAATAATGTTTTAGGGAGGGTGATTGAGACTCTTCTTTATGATTTCACAAATAATTATTCTGATATTAGCTTAAAATTGAGTTTTAAAGTCATTAACATAAATGAAGACTCAAAGAAATGCGAAACCGTTTTTGTAGGCCACAGTTATACGAATGACTACATCAGATCTTTAATAGGAAGAGGGAGTTCAAAGATCCAAATTATTCTGAATCTAAAAACATTGGATAATTATAAATTTCGTGTGACAATGATTTGTACTACAATAAAAAGAGCTAGAAATACCCAGCAAATCTTAATACGTAAAATTATGAGAGAAATTTTAGAAGAATTTGCTAGATCACTAAATCACGAGAAATTTATTGTTGGCATGGTGTACGGTGAATTTCAGAACCAAATTCAGAGAGTAGCAAAAACTATATATCCATTATCTAGTTCTGTGATAATTAAAAGTAAATTATTATCTATCCCTGAAGGTGGAGTAGATAAAGAATATGTTCCTGAAGAAGAGGAATTTGAAATTATTGAGGTTCCCATTAAAAGGTCTCGAAAATCAGAAATAAGAAGAACAGAACGGATTAACGTTAAAAAACTTCAAAGCAAAACTAGACCTTCACCTGTTCCAGAAACAAGTAATACAGTTTCAGCGGAGACTGAAGATTCAGAAGAAACTAAATGAACGCCAAAAGTAAATTTTAATTACTTGCTTATTCTATATAAAATATTAATATTAATTTATAAATTACAAACTAAAAGAAAGCTTTAATATGTCTTCTCAAGAAGGTAATAGGGATAATCCATATTCTTTTGATGATTATTTGTTTGTGAGAAATCATTTTAATTATTATCGAGATGATGAATTTCTTCAAGCTCTAGTTAAAAAATATACTGGTGATGAATTTGAAAACATTGACCGTGATCTTCGAGCATTGTCGGATTATGTATCATTCAGATTTCGAGATCTTGCTGATAAAGCAAATGAACTTGAAAATAGAATGAAAGTAACAAAAGTTAAACATTATGATGCTCATAATCATCGAATTGATCGAATAGAGCGTTGTATGGAAACTGAAACATTGGAACGAGAAATTTTTAGCCTAGGACTATTTGATCCTCTAAGAAATAGTGCCTGGAGTAGATTTGTTAAAATGTTCTTATTATATGAAAATGGAGAAGCAGGTACAATGTGCCCTGTTGCATGTACACATGGATTAGTTTGGCTAATGCAGAAATATGAAGAACAATTATCTCCTGAAGCGCGGGAAATTCTCGCATATGTTAGAGATGGAAAAGATGGTGAGTATAGTAGAGGCTCCCAGTTTGTTAGTGAAATTCAAGGTGGGAGCGATGTTCCAGCTAATCTTGTTGAAGCTAATTTCGAGGAATTTGAGGGTCCCGACGGTATTTCAAATTGCTGGAGGTTATATGGACAAAAGTTTTTCTGTTCTGCAGCTCATACTGACTATGCTCTGGTGACTGCTAAACCCAAGGGAACACCCTCCTCAACCAGAGTTGCCGCATTTGTTGTTCCATCTTGGCTTCCAGATAATAAGGAGAGAGAGATTAGAAACTCGTACACAATTGATCGTCTTAAACCAAAATTGGGAACTGCGGAATTACCAACAGCAGAAATAACCTATAATGGAACTGTTGCTTATCCAGTCGGTCCACTTGAAAAAGGGCTAGCAGATGTTGTTGGAATTGTGTTATCATTATCACGCATTCACGTTGCTTTTGGTATGGCAGCGGGTGCCTTACGAGTAGCTCGAGAAGCAACTTTATATGCCCAATTTAGAACAGCTTTTGGGATCCCTGTAGCTTCGTTCCCAATGATGATTAATCAGATTAATGAGTTAAATCATTATGCTAAAAGAACAGCAGCAGGTGTTTTTAAGGTTTATTCTGAATTTATTCATTTTGAAGAAGAACTAATAAGTGGTATAAGGGACTTGGAAAAGATAGACGATCTAGAAGAACGTAAACGTCGTTTTAGATTAAGAGAATTAATAATGTTACAAAAAATTGTTGTTGCTGATGAAGCGCCAGCTATGATTAGAAGAGCGATATCTTTTTTTGGAGGTCATGGAATCATGGAAGATTTCTTATCTTTTCCACGTTTGCACAGGGATTCGATGATAATGGAACTTTGGGAAGGTCCAAGGCTGGTTTTACTAACACAAATACACCGCGACTTTCAAAGAGTAAAAGATTGGTATTCTTCAGAGGCATTTATTCATGATTTATTGAAGGGTGCTGATGAAGAAGTTATTAAGCCATTAGCTTTCGAATTTAACCGAATTATGTCTTACGAGAGTCTCCTTAGAAATGATGATCACACTCTTACAATATGTAGAGACTGGGAAGAATTATCAGAAAAATTATTTATTGCTTACCAAGAACAAGCACTTGCAGAGTTAGATTATAATGGTCAAGGCTTAAAATTCTCAAAATTATTGCGTCAATTTAAAAAAAGAAGAGATCAATAATCAACTGATTTCTTTACAATTTTTCCTTTTAAATCTTGGTAGTAGAGTGTTTTTGCAGGGATATCTTCATTCACTAATGTATTTGCTCCCACTATAGAATTTTCACCAATCTTCTTACCACACATTATACTTGCATTAATTCCAGTTTGCGAATTAGGTCCAATTACCGCACCTAATTTTCTTCGGCCAGAATCAATTAATTTTCCATTAATATTCATTTTTATACTCTTGTTATCAAATCTTAAGTTTGAAAGTTTTGTTCCTGCGCCCAAGTTTACATTTTCACATATAATGGAATCTCCAACGTAATTAAAATGTGGAATATCAGTATTAGAAAAAATTAAGGAATTCTTAACCTCTGAAATTCCAATATGACAATTATCACCAATAGAAGTAAAAGGTCGTATAAATGCGTTAGGGCCAATTGAGCTATTTTCACCGATATAACATGGTCCGTGGATATATGTACCTGCTTTAACATCTGTATTTTTTCCAATATAAACGTTTCCAGATATAACCACATTATCTTCAACATTTCCTAAAATCTTTGTTTTAATCCTCTCTAAAAGGTAAGTATTTGCTTCTATTAATTGCCAAGGTAATCCTATATCACTCCAAAATCTATCCTTAATAATATAACCATAGATTTTTTTATTTAATTGATTAATAAGGAGTTTCATAGAATCTGTGAACTCAAATTCATTCCTAATTGATTTTTTTGTTTTAGCAATAGCGTCAAATATCATCGAATTAAAAATAAAAATTCCAGCATTCGCCAAATTTCCTAGATTTAGTTCTGAAGCAGGTTTTTCAGTAATATTTTGAACAAAACCATTAGAATCGAGTGAGATAATTCCAAAGTTTTCTGGATTGTCTACTTTAATTAATGAAATAAGCCCATCAGTTTTTACTTGTTTAAAATTTCGTATAATCTCTTTAAATACTACGCTATCTACTAGAATATCGCCATACATTAGTAAGAAAGTTTCATCATTTATGAAATCTTTAGCATGATTTGCTGCGTGAGCTGTTCCTAAATATTCTTTCTGAGTGACATACTCAATTTTAATATCGAATAATTTGGCGTAATTTTCAAAATAATCTTTTATCAGTTTTTCCTTATATCCAACTACCAATAAAATATGCTCAATTCCTGCTTCCTTTAATCCTAAAATAGTATGTGCAAGGTAAGGCTTTCCAGCGAGAGGAATCATTGTCTTAGGACGAGTTGAAGTAATCGGTCTTAGGCGCTTTCCCTCTCCCGCAGCTAAGATTACAGCTTTCATGAATGAAATGAATTATTTATATTATAATTTATTGGTCAAAATCTTTTACAACTTCATTAAGATAGTTCTTTAAATGTTTATAAGGTTTTAAATCTCCAGAAAAATCGTTTTTAAAGATAGTATCTAAAGCCATTTTCGATTTGAGTTGTTTAAATATATTTTTAATCTTATAAAAATTACCTGAAGCAATAAAATCGATAGAATACCCATTAATGCTTCCAAACAAAATTACTTTTTGGTTGTTATTATTATCTTCAATGTCAGTTAGATGAATTTCTTTAATTTTTGTTTTAGCTCGAATCTGGGTATTCATTGCTATAGTAGCCAACTTAGCAGAAAGATCTGAACTAAATAATTCTATATTTTCTTTGGTCGTTTCTCTTTCTAAATTATTTAATAAATTTCTATCATATAATTGGGAAATGATTGGTAAACCTTGGGTAGAAATTCCTGCATAAAGAATCGTATTATTATTATTATTAGCAATATCTTGGTCAATTTCTTCCTCTGTTAGGTATTCAACATATTTATCTTTTAAATAATTAGTAATAAGATTAACAATTTCTTTAAATGTAGATTTTTTTGACGCCTCTTCTAACTCAACTAAGTTCTTAAAATGATTGTTGACTTGTCTACTAAATTCTTTGAGCATTTTAAAAGCTTGATCAGATCCTACAAAAAAATTGCCCACAATACAAAAAAATAAGTTTTGATTGTTCTTGGTGACTATATGCTTAATTATAATCCGTTCTTTCCTTATTTTCTTATTCGTTAAACAAATTTTCTTCAAACGCCATGAATTTCTAGGATTTATACTCCTCATTAGCTTTTCTACAAAAAGTACTATCTCAAAAGAAGAATATTTCTTTTTATTAGAACAATAAAGTATATTATCTTCTAAAATAATTGAAAAGCCAGATATCATAGAGAAAACTTTATTAGGCTGAAATCTCATTTAAATTGTTGTTATAAATGTAAAAATAATTAGATAATTTAAATTCTTTTTAATTTTTACAAAACTAATGATTTTAAATTTGTGTATTTATTAGGTAGTTCTTTCTACTATATTAACCTCAAAATTATTAATTAATAATTATTTTAAAAAATATTAAAATTAATCGATGGTAAAATCGTACAGATTAAAACAATTACTAGTACAAAATGAAAATAATAAAAGCAAATGAACAAAAAAAAATTATTCATGCTGCTAATTTACTAGTTAATGCTAAACACGCAATTGTATTAACAGGAGCAGGAA
>JBHLKV010000131.1:0-7950 GCA_048886305.1 Candidatus Hodarchaeota archaeon | reverse complement strand
TCTTTTGTTCAGTTGAATATCTTTCAAACAAAATTTCTGTCAAAACTTCGAATGATTTTTCTACATTTTGTCCTGTTTTTGAAGATAATTCTGAAAATGAGGCGAGATTATATTTCCTTGCAGACAATATTCCATCCTCTCTTGAAACAGCCCTAAATTCATCAAGATCGAGTTTTGAGCCAATCAACATTATGGGTATATCACCTGCATGCTCTCTAATGATTGATGTCCAATCTGGTAGATGATCAAGAGTAGTAGAATTGGTGATATCGTAAAGAAAGAATGCACCATTAGCACCCTTGCAATATTGATGAAGAAGAAATCTGAATCGTTCTTCCCCTCCAAAGTCCCATATTTGAAGTTTAACCTTCTTATCTTTAAAATTAGTAGTTTTTGAATAAAAATCAACACCGATAGTTAATTTGAGATCTTCTAAAAAAAATCCTGAGATATATCTTATTGTAAGTGAGGTTTTACCAACGCTAGCATCACCTAGCATTAATATCTTATAGGTAAAATCATAATCAGTCATTATTTATTATCCAAATTCGAAATTAGTGTTGATTTTTTATACTTTATAATGTAATTTTATAGAGTTTAATTTAAAATATTAATATACCAAGTATTAATTAAATTTTGTTTAATATAAAGTTATTATTTTAAATTGAAAAATAATTCATAATACAATTATTAATATATTGAAAAGAGAATGGGCAATTGAGACCGGGATTAATGAATAATTAAAATAAATAAAAATGAAAGAAAACAAAATTCCAATGCTAAAATAATATCCGAAAAATGTAATCATGGTTGTAATTGGTACTAAAAAGGGAGGAACATGATAAAGTGTAAAAAGCACTGTTGCGAATATAAAGGCATATCTTAATCTCATTTTATTTTTAAATTTATTTATTAGAAATGCTCGGAAGAAGGCTTCTTCACAAATTCCAATAATCAAGACCTGTAAAACAATGATTATTATTACTTGAATTATACTCGGTTCAATTGGTTGGGTTGAAATAGCGCCTTCATCACCATGTTGCACGAAATACGTTCCAAATATGAATTTAATAATAATATCTCTATAAAAATAAATAATGAAACCCCCAGTTGCATATAGTAAAATACCGATTCCAATACCACTGAAAATTTTTAATAGGTTTTCTATCAATGGATCTTGATTTTTTTTAAAACCCATCTCAATTAGTTCTTCTTTAATTCCCTTTTTCTCAATCTTTCCAGCTATGAGTGCTGGTAAAAGAACGAATAAAATTTCGAGAGATGATAACCCAATTAAAAGCCATGGGTTACTCCCTAATTGGATGGACATTTATCTGAGATATATATGTTCTTAAAACTTAAAGAAATCAAAAAATTAAATATCTCATTATTATTATTTTTATCTTATTTTTACATAATTTAAATGACAATTGAGAATAATTCATTAAAAGCTAAAGACAATTATGCTAATAATTTGTTGAAAGATAAAGAAAATTTATCTTATACAAGTTTTACAAAAGAACAGATTCTATTGAAAGATCTAAAAGCCATAGCAAATGAATATATTGAGCTTGAAAAAATAAAAAGTGAATTTACAGAAGTAATAAATAAAAATCTCGATGATTTGGATTTTTCTAGATTAATTAATTATTCTAAATATTATATTAAAGAATCTTCTTTAAAACAACAAGTCGAATCCTCGAATATTAGAGGCTTAAATGTCGTTAGTGTAGATGGAAGTTCAGTTGTTAAAAAATTCATGAATGTGGACTTTTCATTTCTAAAAGCTATAGCAGTAAAATATTTATTTTACAAAAATCACTCAGCAAATATTACATATTTTCCAGACCTAAATGGCTTCAATAATTATACTGTGCAGGGAAATTACTTGAATCGCGATGACACGACAATTGAAGCTAAGATCTCAATGGACATGAAATTTATGGAAATTAATTTACTAAACAAGATGATTAATAGATTTACTGATATCGATATTGTGATTATCGACGGTTCAATTGTCATTATGCCTATTAATTTAGTTTTCTCGAAAGACCCTGAAATTTCTAAGAAGTATGATTTATTATTAAAAGAGTATCATAATTTATATTTAACCTGTAAAGAAAAAGGCATTATTCTGATTGGTTCAATTAAAGATACCAGAACTTCTGCTTTAACACATTTACTAAGTGAATCTGTCCAATTATTATTACCCAGCAAACCAAGCTTAAATGATTTTATTAAAATTAATTATAGAGATATAATGAATTATTTCTCTGATTTAGATTTATTTAATCGATTATTAAAAAAATCTGAAAGAACTTGTATTTTCAATTGTAAAAGAGAGATAGATAAAATTAGGGATACAGGAATCAAAAAAGAAATCCCTTATTATTTTCCACTCTCATTTTATGCATTTTACCTGAAAACTGCGTTGTACGATACGCCATGTAGAATTGAATTTTTTATGGAGGAGAAACATTCTCTTAAAAAGGCTTCCGAAAAAGCTGATTTAATATCTTCCATATTATTACCAATTTCAAGCCTAAATGAACATTATGGATTACCAATTCCACAAATTGAAGCTCATAAAAGAGCTGTGTTTAAAATAAGTGAAATAAATCTTTTATTTAATAATTTAATTAGAACTCTCAATAAATACGGAATATCATTACTAGACAAGAGAAGAAATAGAAGACCGTTTTAAATTTTTCCTATAGTTAATCTATTTAAAATGATATCCTCAAAGAATATATGTTTTTTATTCAAAATCTTATTTTCAAAACCGTTTTGCGTTATTATATTATTGAGATCGTTTAAGTTAGTCCTACTTGAACTAATAGTATAAATATAGCACTTATGTTGTAAATTGAGATATTTTTTTGCTTGTTCAATAAAGTCGGCGAATACTTCAAATCCTTTTTTTCCTCCATTCCAACTATAATCAATATTTAATTGTTTTTCTTTCTCATTTAGGGTTTTAATTGAGGGTAAATATGGAGGATTGAAAATAATTATTTCAAAAGCATTTTTCAAAATAGAAGGGAATGATTTAAACAAATCAGATTTTATAAATGTTATTTTCTTTTTTATACCATTTAGTTTTTCATTTAATTTAGCACATTTCAAAGCCTCTTCTAAAATGTCAGAGGCATAAATCTGAGGATTAAAGTTGGTGATTTGTCCTTTAATTAATTGAAAAAATATTGCTATAATACCTGTTCCAGTCCCTAAATCTAAAATTTTTTCAATATTTTCAATATTTAAACCATCAAAGTATTTCTCATTTACGGATTCTTTGAAATAATCGATTAAAAGATAAGTATCATCAGAGGGAGTATATACATTCTCAAAATCAAATTGTATTATTGGATCAGGGAAAGAAATGATCTTAATCACTCTTTTTTTTTAAAGTTATAGAGATTGAAAATTAATTTACTTATTTCTATTAAATCTTCTATTTTAAAGCTAAAAAGTTTGTAATCATTAAATTTTTTATCGTTTAAAATCTGAAAAATTTCTTTTTTTTCTAATTTACTTATTCCAATTTGTCTTAAAAACAATTCAATGGCATTTACAATATTTTTATTCTTGTAAGGCATAATTCCAGCTAAAAATTTTAAGTAGAATTTCCTTCCATCATCTTCCAACAAAAATTGGTTAATTTGAGCTTTTGGTACGGTGTTTATCAAAGCAAGTTCGATTTTTGGAATTGGGTAAAAAGAGTTCCGGGGAATTGTGAATTTTGAAATTGGTTTCATAAAAGTATTAAAACTAACTGTAATTCTAGAATATTTTTCATAATTTCCTTTGGAAAATATTCTATCAGCAATACTTTTTTCTATTATTAGGATCCCTTGAGGAGGTTTTTCTTTATAGAATACTCTTTCAAATATTGGACCAGTTATTTTGTAAGGAATATTAGAAACGATTTTGTTATGAAAAGGAATATCAACTTTTAAAATATCTCCATTTATGATCTCAATATTTCTATAGTTTGAGAATTTATCTGAAATATATTTATAAAGAATGGGATCAATTTCAATAGCATATACCTTTTTCGCTTTTTCTATTAATTTCTCTGTTAAAGCTCCTAACCCTGGACCAATCTCTAATATAGTATCGTCTTTTATAATATGTGACTCTGAAATCACCTTGTTTAAAGTGTTATTATCAACAAGAAAATTTTGCCCTAAATATTTTTTAGGTTTTAAATCTAACTCCTTAAGGATAAGTCTTATCTCTTTTAAATTCATAATGTTTATTCATACTTTTGCGTTTTGCTAAAAAGATAGTATTTTGCATCCCTTTGAAGTTCTTTAATAATTCTTTGGGCAATCAATTTAGCAGGATTAGATATACTAGTTCTATCAGCAATATCTTGAAATGTCGTAAATTTTTGTTTTTCTCTCGCTTCTAAAATTTCCCACATATGCTTCTGTCCTATACCAGGCAACAATTTTAGAGCATGCATTCTCGGAGTAATCGAAGTAGAATTGTTAAAGAAATTTATAAATTCTTCCTCATATTTTAGTACCTCCTGTTCAAGAATCGGTTGAATTAAAGCTTTTGAGGTACTAGTTAGATCGTTATAATCAATTTTTTTTAAAACATCTCTTAACTTTTCTTCCCTCAGGAAATCTTCATAAGTTTTTTGTTCTTGTACCTTTATATCAGAATTTTTATTAACTTTAACTTCATATAATACAAAATCAGGAAAAGTAAGTACTTGAGCTAACGGAGTTTTGGCCCAACTTGGCCTATCTTCCTCTGGATGACCATGTAGTAATAAATCTAGAATTACTACATCTCGAAATTTCTTTATGAATTGTTTTTTCACTCTTGGACGACTTCGATAGGGTTTTCTTCGATCCGTCCTTCTGTATTGGTCTCTTCTTTCCATAATAACTTTTAATTTTACTTTTTATTTGACCGATTACCATATTAAAAATTTTTTTCTGACAAGTACTTAATATTAAGAGAGTATTCATTAAAATTTAAAACAACATAGATTTATAAATTCTTCGGATTTCAAAATTTAGTGTATAAATTTCATATCTGTGAAGATTTTAGTTATGATGTTTTGATATCTTCGATCTGGTAAAGAATCTCTTGTAACTGATCATCATTTAAAGTTTTTCCATTATAAGACTTTTCAAAAATCATCCGTATTTCTGGAACAGATTTAGGATCAATATTTACAACGTTTATAGCGTAAATTTCTTCAATATCATATTTCTCCACTAAAAATTTTATAATTTTAATCGCGATTTTTGGTGGTATTTTTGAAAATTTATTTACGTAATTATAAGTAATTTCTTGAAAATGTGACATTCCCTCTTCAGAATCAATTTCTAATATCTTTTCCTTTACATATTCCATAATATCTTTTACTTCAGATATAGAAACTATTTTTTCATCAACTTTTTTTCCAGACATTTTTTCATATTCAACCTTATTCTTTTGCTTTAACAGAAACGCTATTTAACCTTAAATGCTCTTTTCCAATTATTAAAGTTTTCATTGATTTTCCTATCTTTACTTCCACTAAATAACATCGCCCTCTTTGACCAATAATAGTGCCAGTGCGACCATGATATCTGGAATGTGGCATTCCACGTTTATGTTGTGAAGGATCAGTAATGATATCTACTTTATCATTAATTTCATAATCAATTAAATATTTCTCAATTGTTCCTAGACCACGTTTCCGGATATTTTTCCTATGTTTATGTCGTGTTTTTGAACGGTACCCACGATGCTTAACCAGCGCTTTGCACCTTTAAGATTATAATTATTATAACAAATCAATTAATTTATTAGAATTATGAATAATTGTTTATTTATTTTTTGATTTTAAGTATATTAGTTCATTGTTAAAAGAGTTTTAAAGTGAAATGTTAAGTACATCTAACGCTTTACAAACTAATGGAAATCCAAAAACTTCTGAAAAAGATGGAGTTGTACGCCCTTCATCACCATTAATAAGTTCTTTAATATAAGTACCTCCTTGGGATTCAATAGTAAATTCGAATAAATTAGATTTAAGATATTTTCCTCCTAATTTAAAAATAATTTTTTCTCTAATCTTATCAACACGACGATGAGAAACTCTAATTGGTGTTCTTTGATTTATTTTTTGATTTTCAAAGATTGTTTTCAATTCCCTTAATTTTTCATCAAACAATTCTTTAGAAATCTTGTTTTGTGCTTGAGCGATTACTTTATAAATTTTTTTTGTATTTTTTGATTCAGCTTTAAGTTTAATTACTTCTTTTTTATCACTATATTTTAAATTTGAGACTTTAATTTTTTTTTTAAGAGATTTATTAATTCTTTTCTCTATATATACTAAATTTAAGTTCCTAACTTTTGGATTTCTTAATTCAAGAACGAATGGTCTTCCAATACCTAGCATCCTTACATCAATATCTTCTCTTCCCGCTCCATGAAATTTAGAATCACTAGCTTCTGATTCTTTAACAAATTCTGGACTAATTAATTCCTCTATACTTGTTAAGTATTGCTTTCCAGTGAAATTACATTGTTTGCATCCTTTTCCCTGACACTTCTTGCAAAACCAATGAGTTTGTGGAATTCCTCTCATCAATTTATTATATCTCCCGTAAATAAAAAGCGATTTAATTATTAGATCTATCTTAAAAGAATAAAAACTCAAAGAGTAAGTAATTAATATATCTGGATTGCTAAACTCAGGAGGTTTTTTTAACATAACCATCAATTTTTTCCCAATAACACGATTGAAATGACTCTTAAAAGCTTCGGCTTCTAAAAGCTTAAATTCTGTCTTAAATTTATCTTCATTATTAATTATCTGTGAATCTGGACTTGATCCGACTAAGAAATTATTGAATTCAATCCTTTCAAGTTTACTCTTCACTTCATTTACATAATTATCAATATTAGAAAATATATCACTACACAAATAGCAAATTTGATGTTGATTTTCCTCTGAATACTCAAGGCCCTCATTTTCCAGAACTCTTTGAGCAGGTAAAAAATGAGCATTTTCAGCTAGAATCTTTAAATGTTTCAAGGCTTCTGCTTGTTGATCCTTATTATTGGATAGATAGTTATGATGGTTTTCCATAGTTAATGAAAGTAATAAAGAATATCCTCTTTTTTTATTCGTCGTACCTGTACCTAGTAAAGAAAACATACGCCCTACACAATGAAGACAAATGTAGTACTTCGAATAAATTTCAAGAACTTTATGGAAGATTATCATTATTAAAAATTAATAATTCACTGCTTATTGATTTTATTCAAGTAAAGAAAATTCATTAAAAAAACTTTAAAATTAAAAATTTATTTTTCTATTTAATTTCATTATTTAGTTTCTTATATTATATTATTGATAATGTGATTTCATTTGGTAAAAGGATACGTTAAATGGTTTTCCAATAAAAAAGGCTATGGTTTTATTACCATGGATAGTGAAGAGGAACAAGAGGACATATTTGTGCATTTCTCGAATATAAACATGGAAGGCTTTAAGAAGCTGGAAGCTGGAGACGAAGTTGAGTTTGAAATAAACGATTCAAAAGAAGGCAAAGGTCCTGAAGCACTTAATGTAAGAGTAATAAGTAAAGATAGAAGATATTAAGTTCTAAATTGTAAACTTAAATTTTTATTTTCTATATATTAATTTATTAGTTAAAAAATTAAAAAAAAATAGATTTTGATTTATTTCTTCTCCCAATCAAAATCTAATTGGACATATTTCTTCGTATAGAAATAAGAAATAAGTAATATTACTGATACAATCGGGCCGAATATAAGTAATCCAATTGAGAATGAATATGGTTCTGCTCCATCTCTTGTTAATTCAGGTAAAGATAATATAGTTCCAATGAAAAAAGCACCACATGCTTGAAAAATGTTAAGAACTATAGATGGAAATCCAGAATAGATTCCTGCTTTTAATTCTCC
>JBHLKV010000130.1:0-7985 GCA_048886305.1 Candidatus Hodarchaeota archaeon | reverse complement strand
ATTTTAAAATAATTCGATTTGCTTTCTTACCTACATGTTGAAAATTATTTTTGCTTAAATATTTTATTCCTTCTTTATAATTTTGAGGAACTTTTATGTAGATATATGCTATTCCTTTTTGTTTTTGAATACTTAGAAATTCTTTTAATATTTTTTCTCCAATTTTTTTATTACGAGAGATAGGGTTTACAAATAATAAGTGTAAATTCATTATAGGGATTAATTTCTCTAGTGAATCCAACTTCTGACTTTTATCTTCAGCCACTAAAATACCTACTAATATATCATTAAGATGGGCTGTTAAAACGAAGAAATCTTTATTTAAAAACTTAAACTTAAAATTATCAATAAAATCTATAAATTCTTTTGCACATAATTCTAAATCAGTTAAGCTTTCATTATTTGCCTGTCGAATCTCAATTTTTAAGTTAGTTGTTTGAGACATTGTTAGAAGTTTATTTGTATAATTTTTGCTTTAAATTTTGTATTAGCTTTGCGCTTATCTTTCCATTATTTCTATCATTATTTTCACATATAGCACTTCTTACACCAATTATATCAGGAGAGATCTGCTTAATTTTAGGTAATACTTTAAGATTTAAATTACCAGCTAAAGCGACTCTAAGGTTCGATTTTTTAGCTTTATTTTTAAACTCAAGTAATTGATCAACATTTAAAAAATCAAATAAGTTTTTTTCATCCTTTATATAAGTATCTAGCATAGCAATTTCCGCTCCAGATTTAATTGCTATTTCTGGGATGGATAAAAACTCCAGTGATGATTCCATTCTAGAATAATCAGCATAACCAGCAGCTACGACTGAAATATTTTTATTAAAATCTTTTACTGCTTTAACAACATTCTTCATTAATTTAATGCCTTCTTCCTTATTTTTTGGACCTTTCAATCCGACCTTTATAATATCTGCACCTGAAACTGCTGCTCCTAATGCAGCTAATGAAGCAGAACCCGGTAAATTAGGAAAATCACCAATTGTTGCGCTTAAAAGTTGAGAACTATGAAAAGGGATTAATTTTTTCATCATTTTAATCATCCAAGGAAAATTGGCCCCCAAAGATCCCTCCTCAGGATTTTTGCAGTCAATATAATCAGCTTGAGCAGCAATGGCAATTTTAGCCTCTTCTACATTTTTAGGACTTACTAATAGTTTGATTTTATTCCGCATAACTTATCTATATTAAGTAAAAAATATTTAAAATATTTTTTAGATATTAATTCATATTATTATTTAATTATAGTTAATAGCCTATTGAAAAATCGCAAATAAGAATATCACATAAAAATTTAAATTAAATTATTATTATTAAATATAAAATAAAATTTGGTAGTATTATGTGTCCAAAAGAAATTACAAAAGTAGACATGACTAATGAAGTTTTTAAAGAGCCAATTGAAGTGATTAAACAGTTATCTGATAATCTAGATTTAAAGTATACCAAAGTGATCCAAACCTATGTCATGGAAGATAGGCGATTAAATCTATCATTGGAACGACAAGGCTCCAGTTATTTTAAAGGAAAAGTAGTATGGATAGGTAATAAGAAAGATGATACTGAAGGATCAATATTTTGTGTTGATACAAAAGATGAGCTCAAACAAATTAATCCTACTGCTGAAAATACTGAGAAAGTCACTTTAGATATAAAAAAAGAGCTAATTAAAGTTGAAACCGCATCGAAAACTAAGTGTTCTGTATGCGGTAAAAATATTGAAATCTTTGACGAACTAACTGGTTGTCCTATATGTGATGCAAAAGCACATAAAGATCATTTAACAGATTGGGTTAGAATGAAACATTCATGCCCTGTATGTAAGAAATCTTTAAATGTATCAAGCACAGGTGTGATTTTTATCGATTAAATTTTTTTATTTTACTTAAAACTTTTCAATTTATCAATATTTAAAGATCCATCATACAAAGCAGTTGCAATTAATACCCCTGAGAATTTTCGTTCTTTATAACTTATTATATCATTGAAATTTTTAATACCTCCTCCTACCAAAATGCTTCCCTTAAAAGAACTCAAAATTTCTAGATATGATGATGGTATACCTCCCAATTTCTGCCCAACTCGATATAAATCTAAAAGGATAATTTCATTAATCCCTATTTCTTCTATTTTTTTAATTACTTTCAAAGGCATTTGGTTCTTTATTTCTTTAATACTTGAGATGATTTTTCCCTTAAACATATCTATACTTACAATTAATTTATCATTCCCTACAATATTTATTGCATCAAAAATTATTTGAAAATCTCCTATTGTTTCTAGACCTAAAATTAATTTATAAAAATCAAATTTAGAAAAAACTAAAAGGTCTTTTCCATTTCTAATTCCTGGGTCTATCATTATATTTACGTTTAAAGTCTCTAATATATCAACATATAGGTCTAGATTTGGGTTTTTTTTAATAATCGCATCTAAATCTGCAATATAAAATTCATTAAAGCAAATTTGTTTTTTTAAATCTTTAATAATTTCAATTGGATTTGAAGATTTAAAAATTTTGGATTTTAAAGGTTTATAATTATTTCTTTCACCTTTTACTGCATGGACCGCTTCCGAATTTAATATATCTATTACAGGTATAATTTTAAAGGCGACCATAGAATTTAAGGAGAAATTATTTCTATAATTAATACAAAAGTTCAAGAAATTACAGATATGGAATACTCTTTTTTTTTTTAAAAAAATTGATATTAATTAATTATTAAATAATTTTATTTTTAAATTATAATTTCTAAAATACCATTGATTAATCAAACTACAAATTTGTTGTGTTTTATTTGAAAACTGAGGCATATATTAGGAAAATAATTGAAAATACAGGGTTAGAAAGAAAGGAAATTGAACAATTAGTTGAAGAAAAGAAGACAGAGTTAAAAGGATTAATTTCTGACGATGGTGCTTTATTTATTATTGCTAAGGAGTTAGGAGTTGATATAAAGGAAGAAACAAAAAAACTCTTGGAAGATATTGATGTTAAGGTTGCTGACATTAACGTAAATATGAAAAATATAACTCTGATAGGTAGAGTTAAAGAAATCAATAGCGTCTTCACTTTTAATAAAAGTGATGGAAATATTGGAAAAGTAGGATCCTTTTTATTACATGATGATACGGGAGATATACGGATTGTCTTGTGGGATGATAACACAAATATTTTTCAAGAAGACAATTTTGTTAAAAATGAATTGGTTAAAATTTTAAATGGGTATGCCAAAAAAGGTAAATATGAAGAAGTTGAAATCCATGTTGGTAGTTTAGGAAAGATCATCTTGGCACCCGATGATATTGACTATAAAAATTATCCTAAAATAAAAGAGGAATTTGTTCCAGTTAATAATATTGATTTAACAATGAAATCAGTTGCTATTGAAGGAAAAGTAATACAAAATTATCCAATAAAAGATTTTATAAAAAAAAATGGCGGAAGTGGAAAGGTAGGGTCTCTTATTTTGATGGATTCTACAGGATCTATAAGAGTTACTTTTTGGAATGAAGAAACTCAAAAAATTAAAGATATAAAAGAGGGAGATTTTGCCTCAGTGACTAATTTGAATCCAAGATTGAGTAACCTTGATTCTACAACAATAGATTTATTTGCTACTCCTAGTTCCAAAGTTATAAAAATAGATAAATCTATTCAATTAGAAGTTGAATTAGTCGAAAATATTGCCCAGCTTCAAAGTAGACAAAATATTGTCTCCTTTAAAGGAATCGTATATTCTATAGATGACTTAAAAAGAGTTTCTTTAAAAACAGGAGAAGAAATCTCATTATTAAATTTAGTTATAAGTGATGAGACAGACGCAATAAGAGTTAGTATTTGGGAAGATAAAGCAGAAGAATTATCTAAAACACTAACAGTTGGTCAAGGAATAATATTGAAAAATGTTTTACTTAAAACTTTTGCAGGTAGAAAACAAGGTTCTTTTAGAAAAGATTCAATTTTAGAAAAAATAGATTTAAAAATTTCAAATCTTAAAAGTTTAGAGTTAAATACAGATATAATGGAAAAAGATTTTACAAGAAATTATACTAAGATTAGTAGAATTGATTCACCGAATTTTTATGAAATTAAAGGATCCATAAATGAAGATTTAACAGATAGAAATATAATAATCTATGATGCATGTTCAAAATGTTTAAAGAAAATTGATAATTGTGTGTGCCAAGATAATAATATACCAATAAAAAGGATGATTATTAAAGCTTTTGTAGACGATGATAGTGAAACTATCAAAACTATTTTTTTTAATGAGCAAGCTGAAAAGTTAATTGAAAAAGATGCTGAAGAAGTTTCTAAAAATCTTAATAATAAAGATTTCTTGGAAAGTTTATCAAAAGAAATAAGATCTAAGAATTTAGTAATTAAAGGTAAAGCAGAATTCAATGATTATAATAACATTAACCGATATGAGTTAAAAGTTAATGATTTTCAAGATATGAATGTCACTGAAGAATTAGAGGATATAATGAGGGAATTAGAATGAATGTAACATTAATATTTTGATATGTATAATATCTTCTTAGTTTTATTAAACTTTTCAAAATCAGTATAAATTTAATGAACCTAAATGTATAAGGCAGAAATTATTGGGTTAGGGGAGGTTGTTGTTGATTGGGTTACAGAATTACCATATTTTCCCAAACCAGATGAAAAAATTGATGCATTAAGCGAGAATTATTTTGCTGGAGGAGTGACAGCTAATTTTTTAGTTGCAGTTACGAGATTAGGATGTTCTTGCGGTTTTATTGGAGCAATTGGAGATGATTTATATGGAGATTTCTTAATTAAAGACTTTAAAAATGAAATGGTAGATGTATCATTTATAATCAAGAAACCAGGCAAAAAAACTCCAATAAATTTTATATTTATTGCTAAAGGGGAAAAAACAATTATCCAATCGCCTCATATGTATGAAACAAAATTAAGTATTTCTGATTTAGATGAATCATATATAGCTGGAGCAAAACTTTTACATACTACAATGATTCATCCTGAGCTTACTAAAAAAGCAATTGAAATAGCGAAAAAACATGATGTAAAGGTTAGTATAGATTTGGAACCCCAGATTGCTCAGAGAGGGTGGAATGTTTTAAAGCATATAATATTAGAGGCAGATATCCTAATACCTAACAAAGAAGGTGCTAAATTAATTACTAAGTGCAACACAACTAAAAAGGCTGCTGAAAGTTTAATTAAGAAAGGAATACCAATTGTAGTTATAACATTAGGAAGTGAAGGGGCTTTAGTTGCGACAAAAGAATTTCAAAAAGAAATTCCAAGTTTTAGAGTTGACAATATAATAGATACTACTGGTGCAGGTGATACTTTTAATGGAGCCTTCTCAGTAGCGTATTGGATTAAGAAGATGAATTTAAAACAATCAATTATTTATGCAAATGCAGCTGCAGCATTAAAAATTCAGAAATTAGGTGCGAGAACAGGGATGCCTAGTGAAAATGAATTAAATGCGTTTTTACAAAGTAAAAATATAGTTAATTTATAGTTAACAATGAGCTATTGGTCTATTAGGCAAATATTAGCATATTCATAAGGTTTGGTTATTAAATTTCGATAACTTTTAAGAATCTTCTCAGGTGATAAATCTATGGTTTGTAAATTAAAGGGCCAAACTCCAACCACAATATCACCTAATTTTTTCACATTTCCAATTAAATAGCCTACTTTTGCTCCATTTGATTTGTGTGTATATAACACAATAAAATAATAATTATATGAATATCTAGATTTTTTAGTACCAATTACAACAACCTCTTCAATATTTTGAAAATATAAGATGTTCTGGCTTATTTCACTCAATTTTTTTAGCTCTAAGATAAATTGAGTTGTAACCTTTATTGGTTTATCTGAAGTTATATCTTTAAAGCTTAATGATAATTTCCTATTTTCAGACTCTTGAAATCCTTTAAAGATTACTTTATAAATATTGAAATCCATAGAAATTAGGTGAAAGATATATTAATTATTATTGTCTATCCTTTTTTTGTTTTTTCTTGAATAAGGATGTTTTCTTCAGGAAATCCTAAATCAATTAAAAACTTTTTCATCTTAAAACGATGATCTCCTTGAAGTTCAACCTCGTTGTTTCTTACTGTTCCACCTGAAGCACACTTTTTCTTTGCTTTTGTTAAGATATCTTTAAGATTAACATCAAAATTTCCTACAAATGTTATTACTGTAACCACTCGCCCCCATTTCCTTGTGTCATTAGATATTATTATTTGTTGCTCATCAGCACTTAAGCCTTCACAAATACATAGTTCTTTTGGAAAACTACATATTGGACAAATATCGTCGTCTTTAATACTCTCTTTTCACAACCTTTAATATTAAAATCATTTTAAAATACAATACTTGAAAAATAATAGAACAATATCTTTTAAAAATCTTTCACTCTAGAGTGACACTTTTATAATTTAAAAAAGAGGGGACTTAAATTTGACAAATTGCACATCAAAATTTTATCTTATAAATTAATAATAATAGATTTAATTTATCAATTAAAAAAATATATAAAGATTAAATTTTATTTAATATAAAAAACTGTACTCTTTATTTTTGTTTAATATTGTGAATAATTAATATGCAAAGCTCATGGATATTTAAAGTAATTGTGGCAGGAGCGGGTGGAGTTGGAAAAACTGCTATGATAACTCGTTATTGTACAGGGAGATTCGAAGAAGGGTATAAAATGACTATAGGTGCTGGTTTTCATACAAAAGCTGAAATTCTTGATACAGGAGAAGCTGTTAAAATGCAACTCTGGGATTTTGCAGGAGAAAAACGTTTTCGTGAACTTCTACCCGACTATTGTAAAGGGGCAAGTGGAGCATTCATATGTTTTGATATAAGCGATTATGATACTTTTAGAGAAATACCTGAATGGCTTAAGATCATTCGCCAAAAAGCGGGATTTATTCCAATAATTCTTATGGGTATGAAATGGGATCTACCCAACCATGAAGTTAGCTACGAAATCGCAAATGATTATGCTCAAAAAGCTAAATGTAATCAGTGTGTATTTTGTTCCTCGAAAGGAAATATCAATATAATAGATTCTTTTCAAGCCATGGCAAAATGGTTAATCTATTATGCCACTCAAATAAATAACACATATTATTAAAATTCTAATTTTAATCTGGTTTTTTTAAACAGTAAAAGCTAAATATAATATTTAATAAAATTATTATAAAATAATCATAAAAAGCGCCTCTGTAGCTCAGTTAGGTAGAGCATCGCCTTATTAATGTGTGCCTAAAGCACCCGGCTAAGAAAGCTAGATTTCATAGCTTCTCCGGAAGTTAACCGGGCGGTCGCATGTTCGAGATTCTGTCTGATGATATCCAGACAGAACGGGTTCCATACAATGCTCGAACTCCGAGCAGAGGGAAAAGCCAGGGGCGCTTTCTTTCTCTTTAAAAATGGTAAAAAAGAGTATGAAATTTTATAAATGTTATTAAGTTGTTTATAATGCTCTCGCCGGGATTCGAACCCGGGTCGCGGGGGTTTTCCCTATAGACGAAGGAAATAGGTCTATATGAAGGCCCCGTATGCCAAGCCCTTTCCTTCTCAATATCGAAGTGATTGATTGGCCAGACTACACTACGAGAGCAGATTTTTTTCTAATTAATGTTCTTTATCCTTATGATTGTATAATCAAAGAATATTGTTCAAAGAATTTGATAAACCACGACTTATGTATAATTTTGTAATTATTTTTTAATTTTAAATTTTTTCATAGTTTATCTTGGAAAATTAGATTTTGTAATTAATTACCTCCGTTAATAAGTTTCTTTTGTGTAAATTCATTGAAATTTTTAAATTTGATATATAATTTTGTGTGGTATTGAATCTAATGCGGGAAGGGAGATTTGAACTCCCGAACTCCTACGAGAATGGATTCTAAGTCCACCGCCTTTGACCAGACTTG
>JBHLKV010000129.1:0-8003 GCA_048886305.1 Candidatus Hodarchaeota archaeon | reverse complement strand
AGTAAATTTTATAATTTAAAAAATAAGAATGACAAAAAACAAGAGGGATATGTATTGGAAGATTTAAAATCATTTTGTAAATCATGTGGAAAAGAAATAAAAAGTAATTCAGAATACTGTGGTTACTGTTCTGCTAATTTAGGAGAAAAAGAAAGTTTTGAAAGATTACGTGCCTATATTAAAAGAATATATGAAGAAGAGCAAAAACAGAAAGTTAAAAAAATTTTGTAAAAATAAAAAAAAGGTTTAGGTAATTTCTGGTGATTCTTTTCTTCTCCTTCTTAACCAAAATATTCCTGCTACTCCTATAATTGCTCCAGCACTTATTGCTGAGATAGTTATGATTAAAACTAACGGAAATTCTTCTGCTGCTTTTCCTTTTTGAAGAGTAGCTGGATCCACCGCAATGTATGTTTCAAAATACTTATCCCCATATCCCGAAGCAGAAATGGTCATGTTAAGAAGTATAGGAACCTCACCAGGAGCTACGGTTATAGGATCTAGCGACACAGAATAATAGCCATTCCCAAGATTTTGAACATGACTGCTTACATCAATACCATCCCACCACATTTGAATCGATGCAGAATCGATTGCCTCGCCACTCTCATTATACACATAAAATTCAATAATAAACTCTGACAATGAGAAAGAGTGATTTATAATATCTACATTTAAGAGTTTTGCTTTAGTTATTGTAAGTTCGTCATAACTCGTGAGATTTACAGCGTCTTTTGCATAAAATCTTATGGTTACTGAACCTAATGGTGCATCAATCCACGCATGTTGATCAATAAATCCACTCAATTCATTAATCGTAAAGTTAGTGATACCACCATCTATCGTATACCATATCGATTCGAGATTCGGTTCAATAATAGAAAGATCATATTTAGGCGCCATACACCCAAAAGATTCACCAACTATAGGTGAATTAATTATTATTGTAGGATTAATAGTATCAATAGTAAAATAACGAATTTCACTCTCCACTATTTCTCCAGATTCGGAATCTCTACCAAATAATTGGATATAGTGAAGACCTTGTTCTAGAAAGGTTATAATTTTTTGCTCAAAAATAGTTATATTGTCTTGACCATCTAATGAATATACAATCCAATCAAGGCGAGTATTATTGCAAAAGCTAAGAAGAAGCCCCTCTATTAAATTATCTCCAATATTATAAAAAGGATCCCAGGAATAGCCTATGGCATCAATCCATGAACCATACGTTGAAGGACCTCCAGAGAAAAGAGATTGTATATTAAACCCTGCCATCTGGATACCTGTTACATTACCCCTAAAGGGAAATGAATAGTTTTGCCCATACAATGCACCATCAATCGTAATTTGCCATCCTTTTGAGATATTGAATTCCATTTTTAAATGATGCCATGTATTCTTACTAAAAATATCTGTGGCAACTAAAACTCTGGATTCAAAGTTTGATGGTAGATAATAGAAGTCTCTATCTACTATGACACCTTGAGCATTTCCCAATAACCCTGTAGTACTTAAGACTTGAAGAAAGGTCGCATCAGTACCAGAATCAGTGTCTTTATACAACCAGAACTCAACAGCCCCGATGGAAACATTTAAATTGAAATAATTTGACATTCCTGCTGAAAGTGCACCTCCACTTTTTCTAATTTCGACAACATATTCACGCCCATCTAAAACGTAATCAACCTCAACAAAGCTCAAGCCATCCATTGGATTCAAAACCCAACCATCTGGTGGATCACCGGGTGTATCATTTTCAAATCCGTAGGTCGCATTGTAATACGCTCGCCTGTATACTTTATTTTCTGGCGAAATTATTGAAATATAAGGAGGTTTCCATAATATGATTGAGACATTATCAGAAAAAGAATTAGCAGTGGCAATATCATTATATCCATCATTATTGGCATCCCCTATAAATACACTAAAAGGACCAGCTCCTACGGATTTAGTAATTTGAGGGTTCCAATCACCTGAAGTACTATTCCATAGGAGAATTGAGACATCATCAGAAACAAAGTTAGCAGTGGTAATGTCATTATAGCCATCATTATTCACATCCCTTATAAATAGACTAGTAGGATAATTTCCTACAGATCTGGTAAACGGAGAATCCCAATTACCAGAAGTACTATTCCATAGAAAGATTGAGAGATCATTATTTTGAGTTCTACCAGTGACAATATCATTATATCCATCATTATTGGCATCCCCTATAAATACACTATAAGGATTTGCATTTACGAATTTTTTAATTTGGGGGTCCCAATCACCTGAAGTATTATTCCATAGAATAATCGAAATATCATCAGAATTATAGTTAGCAGTGATAATGTCATTATAGTCATCATTATTGACATCCCCTATAAATACACTAAAAGGACCAGCTCCTACGGATTTAGTAATTTGAGGGTTCCAATCACTTGAAGTACTATTCCATAAAAGAATTGAAACATTATCAGAATTATAGTTAGAAGTGACAATATCATCATAGCCATCATTATTAGCATCTCCAATAAAAATCCTAACAGGACCAGCTCCTACGGATTTTGTAATCTGAGAGTCCCAATCACCTATAGTACTATTCCATAAGAGAATTGAAACATCATTAGAAATAGCATTAGCAGTAGCAATATCAGTATAGCCATCATTATTAGCATCCCCTATAAATAAGCCATAAGGTCCATCTCCTACAGATTTGTTAACTTGAGAGTCCCAATCACTTAAAGTACTATTCCATAAGAGAATTGAAACATCATTAGAAATAGCATTAGCAGTAGCAATATCAGTATAGCCATCATTATTAGCATCCCCTATAAATACGTCATAAGGAGAAACTCCTACGGATTTGGTAATGGGGGGATCCCAATTACCATAAGCGCCCTTCAAATCAGCTATCATATCATTCTTTGAATTTTGACGCTCATCCCCATGCTTTACGCTGAATTCATTACGAATAATTCCAGTTAAAGCAAAACTAACTATAACTAAGCACAATATTAATTTTGATTTAATTTTTCTTTTCATTTCATTTCGCCTAAAATGTATAGACTTGTATGTAAAAAGATTATGAATAGCTATTTAAGGTTTTGTTGAAGAGAAAGCGATGACTTTATCTACTATGATAATAATTAGGAATTTGGGATACTTTCTGGATGGATTTGATGACATGCATCACAGGGAATTTCTTCAAATTCTTCTAGGTCATGCCGATAGACTCGACAGAGTATTTATTATTATTTATTTCATCCAAATTTCTCTCCAAAAAGATTAAATATAAATTCGATTCTTATAGAATTTTATAAAGGATGTTGAGGATTTCTTATCTCAATGTTAAACTCAATTTATTTAAATCTTAATTATATCCTGTGCCAAGATTTGAAGAGGTCCCCACATATTGTTTACAGGGGACTACGATTTGTCTAAATAATAGGCAGGAGTCTTTGTATATGGTGAAGGAGTTATCTTTTTTTACTCCATTTTCGGTTTTATATTTTTACTCTTATCCTCTTTAACAGTAAAGAATATTATAAGCATGATGATAACGACAATAGTCCAATACATAATTCCTCTTCCAATTACATTAAGAAAGTATTGTCTTTTATTACCCCCACACCAGTCATCAACCTCAAAACGCTCCCAACACAGACTAAAAGTAAAACGGACTAAAACAAAATACATAAATAAAGCGATAGATAAGATTATCAAACATATTAAGATACTTTTTTTCATTTTTATCACCATCTATAATAATCATTTACATTAAGTAAGTGGTTTTCCACAATTTGGGCAAATTGTAATATTACAATTATGTCGTAATTGGATTGTATATTATTCGATTCATCAACTATTTAAATCTTATTCTACAATGCTTCGTAGATGATGCCAAAAAAGATGAGAGAGTTTTTATAATATTTAGTGATTAGTTATTCTAATAATCCATAAAATTATAAATTAAGGTGATTAAAAATTACATTAAAATTTCCAAGTTCTATAATTTGTCCTTGCTGTAATAGGGAAATTAGGATCGAAAGAGATGTAAAGGGTATGCTAATTACTGATGAACTTCTCACTATGCGAATAAGGACTCCACTTTATACAGTTCCTGGAAAAATGACAGAAGCCCGTGTAGATATAACTATATGTTCTCAATGTAGCACGATAGTTGGACTTGGTAGAAAAATGTAAGTTCTGCTTAAATTTAACTCAGCTATAAATTAATTTATTCTTTTTTAATTTCTATTTCATCTCCTTCCATTATAGAAAATGGAAACAAGCAACTGTAAAAGAGAAGTTATAAATATAATGTTATTTAGGAGGGTTTAAAAACCTTTTATTATTTAATAGGTATATCTATTAGATGAAAAAGAAAAGAATGGTGTTTTTTTTTTTGGTACATAGGGTTGCTAGAGAAAAAATAACTACATAAAGAATTATAGAGACAGTTGAGAGAGCAATTTGCTTGAATTAAAAAACATTTATCATTATTATGGGAGTGCAAGGGTGCTTGAAAGACTCAATTTAAAAATTGAAAAGAAATCTCTAAATGCTGTTATTGGCCCAAATGGAGTTGGAAAATCAACACTCCTTAAATTAATAATAGGTTTAGAAGAACCTAGCAGAGGAAAAGTAGAATTTCTAGGCAAAAGAATAGATGGCTTAAAGGCTCATGAAATCACTAAAAAAGGAATCTCGCTTTGTCCAGAACGTCGCAGAATATTCTATGATATGACTGTTTTTGAAAATCTTAAAGTAGGAGGGAAATTAGTTAAAGAAAAAAGCAAGGAAATCTTTAAAGATCAATTAAACTTTGTCTATGAGATATTCCCTCGTCTTAAAGAAAGAAAAAAACAGCGAGCAGGAACATTAAGCGGGGGTGAACAACAAATGCTTGCTATTAGTCGTACATTAATGTCGAATCCAAAACTACTCTTATTGGACGAACCTTCAGTAGGGTTAGCTCCAATTGTAAAAAAAAAGATCTATGGTGCAGTCAAAAAAATAAAGCAAGCAGGCACAACCACTTTATTGGTTACACAGGATATAATTTTTGCAATGTATGTTGCAGATATGATTCACGTCCTTGAGGACGGAAAAATTGAAATAAGAGGCACAAAAGAAGAATTAGAAAAAGAACCTCGAATAAGAAAAGTATATTTGGGAATTTAAGTGATTGATAATTTTAAGAAAATTTTTAATTTTCATACCTACTTCCCCCTCTTTCCTCTGATTCTTTTATTTATCTCTCCGTTAAATATTAATTAGCCATCTTTTTAATGTAAAATGTCAAATTAATATGAAAAAAAAAAGGATTTTTTTTGATAATTTAAGTTTTAATAGATTATGTTCCAATAATAAATTCCCCTGCACTCCAAGGTTGGAGCTGTGGCAAGTTCCATCGTTCCGCTAATAACTTAATTAGATAAATTGAAAGTAAACCTACTAGTAATGCTATAGCTCCAGCGAGAGTAACAGCATTATCAACAATATTTTCTTGTCCAGAAGTTGAGACAAATGCTATTAAGTTTAGAGTTGAATTAAAAAAGTAGTGACATAGTAAAGAAGCAAATAAACTAGCGGTTTTAAAATACATATATCCCCATATTAAACCAACAAGAAGAGCGGAAAAGGTAGCCATAATTGACTGCATAATTAATCCTCCGAAGGAAAGGTCACCATCCAGAAAGTCTTTAATTGGCCAAGTAATATGCCAAATACCGAACAAAAATGCCTGGAGAAAATTAGTTTTCCAGAAAGACATTCTATCTAAAAACTTACGCGTCATTAAACCTCTAAACAAGCCTTCTTCCATAAATACGTTTACAATATTTCCAAAGATCAACCATAGAGCAAAGTAAAAATCTCCTTCCTTTCCTGTCTTTGGATCCGTTGGTACAAATTTAAGACTCCCTTCTACACCAGAGCTGCTAGTTACAATCAATATCACACTGTAGTACATAACTAACATTATTGCTACAACAGAGCAACCAATCACAACTGCTTTACCTGCATTTCTTTTATAAATACCTATAGCGTTTAGTCTCTGATTTATGGACCATAGATAGATAACGATAAGAATGAACCCTAAAGCTTTAGAAATTATTAATTCACCAACTAATACCGCTACTGGTAAAACAAATGTGTCAATAATTCTTAAGACTAAACATAAAAATGCGATAATAATTAAAACGGTAATAGGTTTGCTTCCCGCAAATTCTTGCCATTTATTCATAGATTTACTTTTTCTTAGTTCGTTTTGAACCATTCTTTCTCCCTTATTATAGAATAAACCTTCTTTTAAAGAAGTATATTTTAATATCTTATTTGTTAAAAATAAATTTAAATGTTAAGACATTTCTAGAATAAGTTTCCAGGCAGCTATTTCCTTTTCTTTATCGATGTGAAAAATTTTGTCAACTTTCTCCCAATTGATTTGGTTTAAAACTCCACTAGCAAAATTATCATTAATAGCATGAGCAATTCCTTTGATATATTCATTATTATCACTATAAATATTAATTTTAAGGATATGATTAGATCCTTTCATTGCATTAAATCCTGCCACTCTAGCATCGACTTCCACAAATACCCATATTTCAGGTGCTAAATAATATATTTGTTTTTTTCGGGAGGGTTTTGATTTACCCATTTCTGTGGAACCATCTACTGACCTAAGAAACTTCCAGATCGCGTCTATAGTATCAGGAATATAAGTATCCATAATAAGATCCAGTGAATGTCGAACTTTATTTGCACCGGCATACAGCACAGTTTTAGGGAAATTAAGAAGATTATTTTTTTCTGCTATTTTTCGCAGTTTTTTTCCGATTTTCAACACCTCTATTATTTATTTATAATAAATTAATATATTTTTAATTTCTCAGATATTTAAGTCTATTTCATATCCATTATTAGAAACTTAACTTAATAATTAAAAATAAAAAGAAGGTTTAGTTAATTTATGGTGTTTCTTTTCTTCTCCTAAGATACCAAAATATCCCTGCTACTCCTATAACTGCTCCAGCACTAATTGCTGAGATTACAATGATTATTTGAATTACTGGTTTTGAGGGAATCCTTTTTATGACGATAACACTCTCACTCCCTATATTCCCTGCATTATCTATCGCATAGAAAGTTATAGTGATCTCTCCTTTTGGCGCGTCATCCCATGCATCTTGATTGATTGATCCAATTAATCCTGAAAAAGGAAAAGTACCTGCTATTCCTTCTATGGTATACCATGTAGTGGCTAAATCCTCTTCAATTATAGTTAGATTATAATCTGGAGCTGTTTTTCCGAATTTCTCGTCATCTAGAGGTGAATTAATTATAATATCGGGTATATAGGCATCTTTTCTGACGACGACCTCTGTAAAATTTATATTGCCAAACGTATCATTTGCATAAAATCTGATTAGAACCGTTCCATTCCCTACTTTATCCCATTCTGTCTGGTTAAATTGAGTTTCCGTTGTAAATGTTATGTTTTTTATGTTATTAAATGAGTACCATTTTGTATGAACACTTACATCATCAATAATGACATCAAAGACGGGGGCTTGTATTCCAAACAATAGATTTGGTTCTGGGTAATTAATGGTAATTTGTGGTGCTTTGTCTTTACTGATCATAACAGTACTTGACCAGATGAATCCCGTAGAATCGTTTGTATAAAAAGTTAGGGTTACACTTCCATGCTGTAAATAATTCCAAGCTGTTTGGTTAACCGTACCAATTGTAGCACACGTGTAATTAGTTACACCTCCATCAACAGTATACCAAATGATATCAGGTACTATCTCAATTATAGATATATTGAAATTAGGAGCCATAATTCCAAATACTTCAAATGGTTGTGGTTCAATAATCGAAAGCGTTGGTCCATCCCACCAAATAGGGTAATTATCTTGACTACCTGCTGAGCCCGAAATATTATATGGAGTATCTCCAATCCCATCATCGTCTATATCTTTACCTCCTTGCGCGCTATAATAGTC
>JBHLKV010000128.1:0-8019 GCA_048886305.1 Candidatus Hodarchaeota archaeon | reverse complement strand
TTAATTTTGCTTTATCATCATTTTTGGCAGAACGGCTAAGTGAAGATGAGTTAAAAGAAAGAATTGTTGAAATAAACTCAAAGATTAATCAACTTAATCATTCTTTAGGACTTTATCAAGTAGAGTTATCAAAATTGGAGAAGATTTTATCTACAAGGATTAAAACTAGAAAGGGGATTGCCGAATCAGATGTTCAATGTACAATTTGTCATAAATTCATTAACTTCGCAAGAGATAAAGTTATAACTTGTCCGTTTTGTGCAAGTACCTATCATTATCTTTGTGTTGCTTTCTGGTTATCTAAATATAATTCATGTCCAATGTGTCAAAATCATTTTCTTGAGCCATATTCAGAACTTTTTGATGATTCTGGGAATGAGGAATTATAAGATATCATAATTTAGGAGGAAAAATGAGAATATTAATGGATAAGTAGATTCCAAAAATTATCATGAAAACTCCACATGCTAACAAAACATATTTGTAAACCTTGGGATTTAAGGATTTACCACCAAAATATACGAATATAGAAATTGGGATGTACCACACAAAATCTCCTAATTCATGTCCAATAAAGAATAATAAAAGCCCTATTGGATTTTCAAAAGACACATTTAAATCAATCATTATAGTTAAGCCAGCTACAGCCCACCAAAACTCCCAATAAGGATTAGTTATTGAATAAAATATACCTCCAATAAAACTATTTCCTTTGAAATCTTTTAAATTTTCATCAGAAATATTAAAATCTACCTCATATTGTTTTTTATAGACATCTCGAATGGACAGGATTCCAAACAATATTAAACAAGTTCCTCCTACAATGCCTATTATTATTAGAAATACTAAATTTTGAAAAAGCAGAGAAGCACCCAATAATAATAAAAGGATCAATAAAAATTCTAAAGTAGCATGACCTAAAACTATAAAAAATCCCGCTAAATAACCTTTTTTACTATTTAGAGATTTGTAAATTGTAAAAGTTAAAACGGGTCCGGGAGATAAAGCCCCTGTTAAAGCTACGACAAAAGATATTGTAAGAATTTCAATCATAGTTATTCAAGATAAGATACATTGATGTAATCTCTATTCCAACAGGTGTCTAAAATAATAAAGATATTTATCCTCCTAAATATCTATTAACTATAACTAATACTACAATAATTATTATGAGAACAGGGAGTATTAATAGTAAAGCCCAAAAATAAGCTTTGAAAAATCCTTTTCTGAATGATTTGATGCCTTCTTGCCAGTCTTCACGTGTCTTTTCTTCCCATTTTTTGAAATCTTGTTTAACTTTTTCTTTATAAGCATTCCATTGCTCCTTAGTCTCTAATTTACTTTTCTCGATATCAGAGTTTAGTTTTTGAATTTTTTTATCCCATTTTTGCTTCATATCTGTGAAAAATGTATTAACTTTACCTTTATTTTTAACCCAGAATTCTTTATTCTTCTGTGATTGGCTTTCAAGCGATTTTTGAAATTCGTTAAAGTTATTCTTAATTCCATTTATAAAATCTTTCCATCCTCTTTTTAAAGCACTATCTATCTGTTTCTCTTGTTCAGAATCTTCCAAATTATTTTGTTTACTCATAATTTTTTATATAGTGTTTCTATATACTTAAATATTTATTTTATGGACAATTTTTAGTAAAAAATTTATATAACCGTTAAAACAAATATGAATTATAAATATATTCAAAAAACTCCTTTATATAAGTCCTTTTCTGATATTGGAAAAAGAATTTTTTTGCCAGAAGGGATTTTTTATTGGGCAAGAAGGGCAAAAAATGAAGCAGAATTAATTGGTACGATAGGTTCTGCTTATGGATTCGAAAAAGATTTCATTGATGGAGGTAGTTCGGATTGGATGCCTTGTTATCTTAAAGAAATATCTGAATATTCGAATTTGATGATCCATGAAATTGTGACATATCCTTCTATTGGCGGGTTACATGAAACAAGAGAAATTTGGAAGGATTGGATACTTAAAAAATCATTCTATGATGAGGAAAAAGAGAATAAAAAGATAAAAAATTTAAAAAAATACATTACAACTCCAATAATTACAACTGGTGTCACTAATGGCATATTTCAAAGCTGCCATTTATTTTTAAATCCTGGCGAAAAAATTGTCATGCCAAATAAGAGATGGGGTAATTATGATAATATAATTTGTAAATTTATTGGTGCTAATATTGAATTTTTTGAATTTTTTAAAGACCAAAACCTGAATCTTGATGGAATAAAAAAGGCAATCTATAATATAGGAACTACTCAAAATAAAATTTTAATTTTATTAAATTTTCCAAATAACCCTACTGGTTATGTTCCTGCAAAAGAGGAGAGTAAACAACTTGTTAAATTGTTAAAAGAGAGTCAACAATCTCTTAAAAAACCTGTTATTGTTCTTGTTGACGATGCTTATGAACCATATGTATATACTGATAATGTTTTAAATAGATCTATTTTTTATGATCTCCATGAATTAGAGGAAGACATAATTCCAATTAAATTGGATGGAATAACTAAAGAACTCTTAATGTACGGTGGCAGAATCGGATTTATTACCATTGGTTTAAAAGAAAAGTGGTTTGAGACTGATGAGGATTTAGAAATTTTAAAAAAAGAGATCGATAATAAATTAGAAGGATTTATTCGAGCTACAATCTCGAATTGTAATCATTTTTATCAAGTAGTAACAAAAAAATTATTTAATGAAAAGGGCATCTCACAAATCCTCAAATCAAGGGACATTGTTAAAAATATCTTATATGAGAGATATAAAAAAATTAATTCTGAATTAGTGAGAATAAATAATCCACACATTTCAATTGACCCCAATTCAGGGGGATTCTTTCTATTTGTAAATTTAGATACAAATAAGATTAAAGCAAGTGAATTTGCTGATCACTTATTAAAAAAATATAAGGTAGGAATTATACCAATAGAAAAATTAGATGAAAATGTAAATGGTATCCGAATTGCTTATTGCTCTGTTGATATTAATGAGATCCCAAAACTAATTGAAAGAATAAATTTAGCTTTAGATGATTTTTAGTCTATTTTTTTCTTGAAATTTTTATATATAAAATTTTAGTAATATTATCAAACTTTTTATAAGGATTCTTTTATAATGTATATAAATTTCAAAAAAAACTAAAAGGTGAATTTATTATAAAACTTTATTTGATTGATAAAGGGGAACTAAATGAAGTAAAAAAACCAGTGTTTTCCACGGGAGATACATACCTTTTAGATGATGAACGTATAATTTATGTTTGGATCGGGAGCAAGTGTTCTGTAGATGAGAAAACGGCAGGAGCAGCTCAAGCTCGTAAATTAGATCAAGAAAGAGGAGGTGCAGCTAAAATTATTACAGTCGATCAAAATCAAGAAACTGCTGAATTCTTAAAATTAGTTAATTCTATTGGTGCAATGAAAATTGTAGAAAAAAATTTGGCAAAGACATTGTTGAAAGATGTAAGTACCGGTGACTGGGCAGGCTTCTCAGAGTGGAAAAATGTTTTATATCGAGTCTCATCTGAGGAATTTGAAGGTATTAATACCATGAAAATGATTCAAGTTCCATTCTCTAAAGATTCCTTAGAATCTGAGGATTGTTATGTAGCGGATTTGGGAAACAAGGTATATATCTGGCATGGAAAAGAATCCAATGTAAAAGAACGTGTAAAGTCAGGTCAATGGGCTAGAGAAATCGATGCGGAGAGAGCTGGACTGCAAAATGAAACTATTTTTGAAGAAGGGGACGATGCAGAATTCTTAGCCTCTATTGAAAGAGGGGTAGATTACAAAGAATCTGATGCAGTACAGTTACGAGCTGAATCTGTTTTAGAGCCTGAGACTGCAGCCGATAGAGCTGTAGCCGAAATTCAACCAGAACGTAAGGCAGAAATTAGAGATGTCACTCCAGAAGAAATAAAAGCAGATATAGCTGAGGCCTCCAAACCTAAACCTCCAAGTGCTTCAGGTGCCGCACCTGGGATACCAGGAAAAGTTGATGAGTCAATTATAACTGTTGAAAAAATGGAAGGGCGTCGAAGATGTCCTGAATGTGGCAATGAAAATAAGGATTTAATTCATGAGAGTGTTGATAAAAGCAATGTTATTTTGGATTATCCACGAATGTACGGCAAGAAATACCGTTGTGGTGAATGTGGAGTAGAGTGGAGAGAAAAATAAAAAGCTTATTTAATTTTGTTTTATTTACTTTTTCCTTTTTAATTTTTTAAAAAGAATGAACAAAGTTAGATTTAATTAAGATTTTGCCAAATCTCTTCTCAAGAGTTTAATCTTTTTCTTTAATTCTACTAATTCTTGGTCTTTTTTTTCTAATTCAGACTCTAATTTCAATTTGTCATCTTTAATTTCCTGAATGTCAGATAATAATTTTTCATCAATTTTTTCTGTTTCACTTAATTTATTTTCCATTTCAAATGTTTTTTCTTTTAATTCTTTTATTTCTGAATCTTTTCCATCAACAATATTTCTCAAATAAGTCAATTCTACTTCAAATTTGCCAGTTATATGACCTGATTTTTCTTGAGCTTCTTCTAATCTTTCTTCAAGGCGATTTACAAGCTCTGAATTAGTTATATTTTTTTGCTTTAATTCTTCAATTTCCACTACTAATTGTTTAACTCGTTCATCTTTTTTCTCTAAATCTTTTTTTAATAAAGAAAATGTTTCAAGTTGTTGTTGGAGATCATGAATTTTTTGATTAGCCGATTTCAACAAATTTTCCATATCAAAGATAGCTTTTTCTTTTTCTGTTATTATTTCATCTTTTTTTTCTAAAAGAACTTCAACTTTTTCAAATTTAGATTTTTGTATAGTATCAGTTTCAAGATATTGAAGCTGTTCTTTTAATTCTTTAATTTTATTTTCCTTTTCTTGTATTTGTATTAAAAAATCCTGATTTTGAGTTTGTTCAGAATTAATTGTTTCAATTTGAGAGGTTAAATCTTTAATTTGTTCTGTTTGATCATCTTTTATTTTATTTAATTGTTCAATCTCATCATTTTTATCTTCAATTGTTTCATAAAGCTTTTGAATAGCTTGCTCTTGAGCTTCCTTGTCTTCAATTTTTTGGGATATTTCTTGAAGGTTTAGCTCTAATTCTTTTATAGTTTTATTTTTTTCATTTAAGTCTTCTGTTAATTTCTTATTCTCATTCATGAAAAAATTTAGTTGTTCCATAAGATTGTCTTCTGTTTCCAGAGGTGGTCCCTTCTTTTCTTCTTTTTCCTCCACCCAGCCTAAAGTAGATAGCGCATCAACTATGGATTTATCTTCTTCTTCCTCATGATTTTCATGATCATCTGACATATGATGAAAATCACCTTCCGATCTATTAAATTTTTTTATTTTTTAATTTTTTCTTTATCTTCAATAAATACGTATCGCCTATCCAAGAAAAATTTTGTTAGATAGCCAATTGATAATGCAATAACAAAACTTATCTCGAGTGGTGTACCGAGAAAATTTGTTAATAAGAACTGAATTCCAATATTTTCAATTGTTGTAAGTATTGCAAATCCAAAATATTTGAGAAATTCTATTGAAGTCTCTTTCAATTCTTTTTCAGTTTTTTTGAAAACTATAAATTTATCCAAAAAAAATTTTATAATGTAAGTTATGCCTACTGCTACAATGCTTCCGATCAATTCTGGCATATTATATGGATCGGTTGAACAATAAAATGTCTCAATGAAATCGTTACCTTCAAAATTTTGACAAATATATGGTTCAATTACTAGTTGATTACCTTTTTGAATTGCATAATTTAAGATTATCATTAATAATGCAAATGTAAAGTAGAGGAGCATCTGTCTTTTAATAGTGTTATTATCATCCATTTTATTAAGACCTATTTAGTTAGGATGAATTTTTAATGCGATTTTTCCAAGAATCCACTCCTTCAGATGATGGTTGGTTGGTTGGTTGAGATTGTGTAGAATCTGAAAGAAGTGAGATTCCAGATGTGGGAGATAAAATCCCCATAATTTCTCGTAAATAACTCTGTGATTTCGTCTCTTTTTTAATATATCTTTTATATAGTCTTTTAAATCCATAAATTAATAATGATAAACTGATAGAAAAAACGAAATATATAGCAAACCAACCACTACCGAAAATCAAAAGAGGAAATGGCAATAATCCACTATCGTATTCAGCGAGTACAAAACTAAGAGTTGTAAAAATCCCAATAAAAATAAAACATCTCAAACACATTGGTAAAAATTGTTTTTTCATCATTTGATTAGTTAATTGTATAGTCTCTCTTTGTATTTCTATCAATAATCGAGGGTCTCCTAATGCTTGAGCATTCCTCATACGTTCTCGAAGATTTATTGCTTGGTCTCTGATTTTTTTCATTTCTTCTTTTTTTATACCTAAAATCTTGTTAAGGAGTATATTGAAAATAGTCATACCAAGGGTTATTAATATAATAATGAGTACTATTGAAGTATTTGACATGTATTTATCACTATATTAAGAAAAATAGAATTTCAATTAAATTTTTTGATTACCCATTTTCTTAGGCTAAAGTTTTAAACTAAACTGAAAATCATATTCACCTCAAGTTTCCATCCAAAAATCCTTTAACGAATTTTGCATATACAGTCTTCCAGCGAGCTGGTAGACTTGAGACAATAGCACATCCTAAACGACATCTTTTACAAAAATCATAGTTATCATGGTTTTTCATTATTTCTTTTACTTTAATTGAATTGTAAATGTTCTTTATTGGTTGGTTTAAAGCATTAAAATTTTTTATGGGATGGATTTTGCAAGGATAACTAATAATTCCATCATGCCTAACAAATAAATAAGCTTCTGCTACATGACAACGTAAAATTTGTTGATAATAGTTTGGGAATCCTCCAAATCCTCCTTTTTCAATAATCTCAACACTTACAGGGTCAGTTAATAAATTTTTGAATTTTGTTCTTAAAGCTCTAATTATATTTGCCCAAATAGATATATCTGGAATTAAATTGTCAATATCGTCAATTTGAAAGCTTTTTTGAGGAAAATCTCTTATAATATCTTCACATGGATATAATTCTATTGAACAATTCAACTTTTCTGCTAATTCACACATATTTCGCAAGTATTGCAAGTTATCTTTCATAACTACGGTACTAATGATAACGTTTATATTTCTTTTATTGGCAAGATCAATGGACTCAATTACTTTATCAAATACTTTAATTCCTCGTTTTTTATCATGCAATTCTGCTTTAGGGTAATCAAGTGAAAGTAAAATATAATCTAATCCTTCTAATCCATATTCTTTAAATATTTTGGGTAAAAAATATCCATTTGTAGCGATACCATTCATAAAATCATTAACTATTCCCGTATGGTAAATGAGTTCAGGTAAATCCTTTCTTAATGTAGGTTCACCACCTGTAAATGATATTGCTGGTACGCCTAAATCTGCAATTTGATCAATTAAATTCTTGACTTGTTCAGTACTCATATCATTATTTAAATAAGATTCGGGAATAGTATGAATTGAACAAAAGGGACATTTAGCGTTACATCTTAAAGTCAGCTCAATTTGAGCAGAATAAGGAATCTTATGGCTATTAAAATTATTTAAAAGAAAATTTCTAATGTATTGAGTCCATTTTTTTATTCCCATTCGAGGAATTTACCTTACCACCATTAAAGGTCATTAAAATCTTAAATTAAGATTTAAAATTTTAAAATAATTAAAAATATAACCAATGGTTATATAATAAGATGTTTTATAAAACTATTTCTTTTATAGACCATTTTTAAAATAAGCATGCTTGAGGAGCATAGAACTAAATTCTTAGAACGGAGAAATAAATTTCTTAAGCAAGAATTTAAATCAAGTTTACGACAGATTTTATCTTATCTTTGGGAGTATAGGACTTTATTCACGATTATTTTAATTTTAGGTTTTATTCAATCAATTTTATTCTTTACAGTACCAATATTTTTGGCACCTCTTTTAGACAT
>JBHLKV010000127.1:0-8093 GCA_048886305.1 Candidatus Hodarchaeota archaeon | reverse complement strand
ATAACAGATATGACTGTTACTGTTAATCTTAATGTTAGCATCGGAGGACCTGCACCAGAATATATCTATAATTTTCTTCCTTATAATCCAGTTAATGTCTCTGTCCCAGAAGGTACGCCATTAGCATATTTTGATCAACTTATTACTAACTGGGTTCTTATTGATGGAAATATAACGATGACAATGACCCTTCCCCCATCTATCGATCTTAACGAAATTGAACTCCGATTTTATGCATATAATATGAGTGGAACATTAGAATGGGACGAAGCACCTCCTGAAATTTATAATCAAATAATATATGATTATGGCTCAAATTCATTTACAATCGAAACACCCGCTTTCCCGTGGGGAGTAATTTCTGCAATATCATATATCTCAGCACCGGCAGAAGAACCTATCATCCCTGGATATAACGTATTAATCTTTGTAATAGGAATGATAATAATTTCAGCACTACTAATCAAATTGAAACGTAAGTAAGGTATTTAAATCTAATTACACTTTTTTTTCTTATTTTTTGTTAAATAAGACTGTTTACCAATAAGTATAAAAGCTTTAATATCATCATATCTTCTTAATCAATTTATCTAAAAATTAAAAATAAGAATATAAGAATATATTTGATGTTTTATGCGAAATTTAAAAAAGAGTAAACAATATGTATTAATTCTTTTAATTACGATTCCTTCACTATTAGCGTTAAGCTCATTAATGACAAATGTTCAAGGAGGTCCTGATGATATACCTGTCGCACATCCTGACAATGCATGGCACTGGGAGGTTGCAGAAGGAGATCAAATCTATTTTGAAGGAGAGTTCATATTAACTAATGCCACTACAGGTGAAATCTATATGATGTTTAGAGATATCTGGATTTATAACATAACTGATATTGGTAACGTGACAATCGATGCGGGTTATGGAGTAAGGGATTACTCTCAAATAAACGCCACACGTTGTTATTATAATAGTACTGCAGGCGAGATTGAAGCTTACGATTCATACCCCCAAGAACTTGCTCTTTTTGGATATCATGATGCTGATCCAATTCAACATAAATACAGAGCAGGTTATAATGGAATGGCTTTTGTCCTCCCTATAAACGATACAGCTATAGATGTAGATCTGTTAGCTGGTATTTTAAATGAATCATTTTATGGTTCCCCGATGTATCAAATGGCATTCAATAGTTTTGATAATTATACAACTGGTCCTGGAAATAGGATATACTTTTATAATACATCTGATCATTATTTCGCTGATGCATATTATTATGATAATGGTACTTTAGATGTGGGAACAGCATATTTAAGTGCTAACATGGGGGGTACTGGACATCTAACATATATAAATGCTACAATGAAACAAGTTTTCGATTATAATATCACCGACGAGGTTGAGTGGGGTGTAAATGTTGGAGATGTTTTATACTATGATGCGATTGAGAATGAATATACTATTGATGATGCTATGGATATGAAACTAAATATTACCGCATTTCCTAATATATTATTTAACAAGACAAAAAATGGATTCTCAGAAGAGGAACCAGTTTACATGGTATATCAAACCGTTTTTGCTGACAGATTTATGTGGAATGGAACTGATTATGAGTACATGGATAATGTAATGATCGGTTCGGCTAATAATTTCTACCCTCAATACTATGATGATGCAGCACAGGATGGAGTGATGCCTTTTATCTGGCCTATTAATGTTCCCATGGAAGATATTGAATTTATGTGGAATAATGATACACTTCGCATCTGGGAGAGCTTGATATTTGATGAGGTTTATATTTATGAAAATGGATATTACGACTTTTATTTAAGGAATTCCACTGGTGTTGAATACGTACGAATAAATGTAAGTAAAGCTACGGGCGTCGCTCAATCTTTTCTAATGTTTAGTATGTATAATTTCATGTACTTTCAATTAAAAACTCAGACTTTGGTTGATTGGTCAGTAAATATTGGTGATATCATTTACTACAAAGAAAATGGAGAGGAATTTACCGATATAAGAATAACGATACTTGGAACCTATACATATTACGTGAATATGACATTTCTAATTCAAATGTATAATTCAATGGGAATTCCAGTAACCTTACCGTCGGGACAACCAGAGTATCAGTTTTTCTCTTATCTCTTAGCTTCTATAGAACGATGGGATCCATCTACAGAATCTTGGGATTTTGATGATGTACGTCCTTTTGCAATTGCTAACATTTATTGGCCAATATCACCTCTTTCATTTGAAATGGGACCTCCACTTCTAATGCCGGAAGGAACAACTAGTTCGGAACTTACAGACATTTTTGATATGTTTGGAGGCATTTATGACGAGATTACCTATGGTTCTGGATTTGTAACCCTTAGAAATTCGACTTTAGATAGGACATTATACTTCTATTTCGATGAAATTTCAGGTAGAGTGACTATGATGTATGGATGGGCTAATACACCCGGTCCAGGATCTGAATGGAATTATATGTCATATTATCCTAAATTTTATGAAGCATTTGGACCTGGAAACTACGTAATCCAACTTGAAAGTGATTTTATAACTGATATAACTATTGATTTAGAATTCAATGTTACTATTGGAGGTCCTGGTATAGAATATATCTATAATTATTTCCCAATGAATCCAGTCAACGTATCATTGCCAAAGGGAACACCTTTAGGTTATTTTGATCAACTAATTATTAACTATGGTTTAATTCAACCTAACAATATAACTATGACATTTACGTTCCCAATCTCTATAGACCTTGCTGAAAATGATATCTTTTTCTTTGGATTTAATATGAGTGGAACTTACGAATGGGATGAAGCACCACCAGAGTTCTATGATACTATTGTATATAATTATGTTGCCAATTCATTAACTCTTAATAGTACGGCATTTGGTCCAAGGGGTATGATATCAGCAATGTCATATAAATTAAAAGCACCTAGTGATTTTACTTTAAATTCTGATGCAGGTACTCCTGAAGATGATGATGGAGAATTTACTTTTACTTGGGATTCAGCTGATAGAGCAGTAAATTATTCAATATATCGATATCATCAATTTATTAGCGAAATAAATGGAAGCCTAATTCTTGTGGCAGAAGGATTAACTAGTTTAACATATCCTCTAAGTGGATATGCAAATGGTACTTATTATTTCGTCGTTGTTGCTTATAATATAAATGGGGATTACACCATCTCAAATTGTATTGAAATAATAGTAGCGATTCCACCTTCAGAGCCCAGTGAAGAGCCAATTATTCCTGGATATAGTTTATTTATGTTTATAATGGGACTAATTGTAATTTCTGCAATAATATTGAAAAAACGGTTCAAATAATATATAAAATATAAATTAATTTTTTTTTATTTTGTTTTTATTAGGTCCACCTAAATTCTTTTAAAAATATTATAAAAGAAATGTTATTCAATACAGATAGAAGAAAATTATCATCAGCATAACAATAAAAAAATGTTTTAATGAAAGCTAAAATAATTAATTACCGTTTCGACATTTTTTAGGAAATTTTTAATAAATTATTTCATTAAATTTTTTAATAAAATGTCTGAAGATAGTAATTTTTATTCATTGGATTCTGATGAGGATGGCATATGGAGTCTCAAGACACTAAAAGAAAAATTGTTAAAGAAACATTCCCATCAGAAATCATTTCTATCGTAGGAGATCTTCTTGCTGGGATTATTCTTTCACTTTTAATTGTACCATTTGAGAGTTTTTTGATCTTAATATTAATTATTCCTGCCTTACTTTCATTGAGAGGGAATATAAGTGGACCGTATATTGCAAGAACCTCAAGAGATCTAATTATTGGAGAATTTAATAGAAAATCTTTGTTTGAGAATATACTTGCTACCTATATTTTGTCCATAGTAACTGCTCTCATTATTGGTATTTTTAGTATTCTCTTAAACGGTTTTTTGATAAAAATCCATAACATATCAAATCTTATACTTATTGAAATTCCAATAATCTCGATTCTAATAACTTTATCTTTATCCATCCCAACTTCGACTGGGTTGAATTTTTTAACTTTTAAATATGGATTGAATCCTAATAATGTTGTAAATCCGATTATGACAGCAGTTGATGACTTTCTCACCGTTATTAGTTTCTATCTTTCTTTAATAATATTGGGGGTTCCCTAAATGGAATATTTTAAGAAAATCTTTAAAGAGTCAATTATAATTGTAATAATATCTTCAATTTTTGGATTAATCTCGGGAACAATATTATATAGTAATGAGAGAATTTTATATAGTTTTCCAATTATACTTTTAGTCTTACCATCTTTAAACTCCTTAATTGGAGATTTGTCAACGGTACTAAGCTCTCGCTTAACTTCCCATCTGTATATAGGAACTATACCACCAAAAATTCAGAAATCTGATAGATTAAAAGAAGATTTTTATGGACTTTTAATAACAATTTTATTAAGTCTAATTGCATTAATAGTTCTAGGATATAGTATGGGAATAGCTACTGGAATAGAAATTGTTAATCCCTTTTTAATTATCGTCATTTTATTAATAACGATTCTAATCCTTTTTGTATCTATGTTTATTTTTCTATTTATTAGTGCAATTTTTATCTTCAAACAAGGAAAAGATCCAAATAATTTTTTAATCCCTTTTGTGACCTCACTCGCAGATTTTTTAACACCATTATTGCTTTTTATATTTATCCAAATATTTATTTAAAATAAATAAAAGAGTAAAAAAAGTAAATCAATGCCAGAGAAAAAAAGAAAGTTTAAGTATAAGCCCCTATCGTTGAAAGATATTCTTAAAGAAATGAAACAGAGTATTGATTTAATGATAGATTTTGCTTATAGCGCGATAAAGTTCAGTAGCAAAGAAATAGCTGATGAGGCTTCCAAAATAGAGAAACGCATACATGAATTAATATTTTTACTAAATTTACAAATAATTCAAACACAAGCAGGAGGAGTAAAAGAAGCAAAAAAATTAGAACCAATTGTAGTAATGGGATATTCTATAGATAAAATTTCGGATGCTCTTGCAGATATTGCTAGAGTTGTGTATATTAACAGTGATATAAGCGAATTTACACAGTTATTTTGGGATGAGGTTCCAGAACCTATAGTAAAAATTACTATAAGGCAGGGTTGTGAATTTATTGATGAATATCGTAGAAATGTGCACTTTAGATCTAAGCATGGAGTTGATTTAATAGCAATCCGGAGAAAAGACCAATGGTTATTTAATAAAGATGAGAAAGTATTAAAAGATGATATTTTAATTGTAAAAGGAGAACTTGAGCCGATTCGAGACCTCAAAAAAATGGCAAAGGATGATGAAGAAATTTCTTTTAATTTAGATTACGAGGAAAAAGAACCTGAATTTGATCTTCAAAATCAAGAGATTTATGATTACCTTCAAGATCTCAAAAAAGATTATATTTATATAACTGATATTTCAGAGACAATGATTGAATTAGCTTTAGCTGCATTATTTTTTAATAGTTATGAAGTTGCGGAAGATGTTTTGGAAATGGAAGAAATAATGGATGGGCTTAATATTGCTTTTGAAAAGGACTTGCTAGATTTTGCGCACACACTTGATTCTCCAAGGTCTCTAATGGGTATAATGCGCATTGTGTTTTCATGCGAACAAATAGCTGATGCCGCAGCACATATAGCAGAAAACATATTAAAGGGATTTGAACCTCATATTATTCTTCAAAAAGCTATTAAAGAAACGGCTGAAATAGTCGTACGAGAAACCTTATCAGAAGATTCCTTTTTTAAAGGAAAAACCTATAAAGAGCTTCAACATAAACGTTATAAAAGAGGGTTTCATATTATTGCTTTAAAGAGAGAAGAAAAGTGGATTTATAGCTTTAAACCTGATTTCATTTTTCAAGAAGGTGATTTACTTATTGGATTAGGTCCTAAGGAAACTGTAGAACAATGGAGAAGATGTGTCCATCCAGAACTTTTTCAAGAAGAATGAGTTGAGATATAAAATGGAAAAGAATAAGATCTTTGATAGGTTCAAAAACACATTATTTGAAATTTCGAATCAAATCAACATTAATTCAGAACAAATTGATTATAGCAAAATTTTGAAATTGGTAAGGCTTATCCTCAAAATAAAAAGTGAAAATAATAAAGTTTTTGTTTATGGAGCAGGAAGGTCTGGCTTTATAGGTCGTTGTTTTGCTCAGAGATTAATGCATTTAAACATTTATTCCAGTTTTATTTCTGATGCCGTTACACCTCGCTACAGAAAAAATGATCTTCTCATTTTAGTTAGTGGTAGTGGAGAAACGGCATCCACTGTCGCGATGGCAAAAAAAGCGAATGAAATTGGAGGGAATATTGCATTATTTACAGCAAATCCAGAGAGTTCAATTGGTAAATTATGTGATTTAGTTATAAAAGTTAAAGGAAAGAGTAAAGAATCTGCAATTAATAAAGAAACTCTTGCTCCATACACAAGCTTATTTGATATTTCCGCATTATCTGTTTTAGACTCAATTGGAAGTGTTCTGATGGAAATTTTAGATGTCTCTGAAAGTGATATTGATAAGCTTCACGCTTCAGTTGAATAAAGATTGAATCATAGAAATTTAAATAAATAATTATGACTTTAATTACTTAGGTGAAGTCGATGAATAATTTAATAGAAGTTAAATTTATATCGTCCAAAAAAGGAAAAGGATTATTTGCTAAACAGGAAATTAAGAAAGGAAAAATTATTGATGTTACTCATGTTGTTTTAATCCCTAACAATGATTATGAGCTAATCGATAAGACTATTATTTCAAATTATTGTTATTCATGGGAAAATCCCAAATATAAATCAGAATATAAAATGGCTCTTGCCATGAGTCTCTGTCAATTTATGAATCATTCTTATAATCCTAATGTTAGATATGAGTATCACTATAGAAATGATTCTATAAAATACATAGCAATAAAAAATATTTCTAAAGGTGAAGAATTAACAATGAATTATAATGGAGCTGTTGATGACAAGAGCCCTGTTTGGTTTAACGTTGAAGAATAATCTCTACTTTCTTAATGATTTAAGAATCTTTAGATTCATAATATCATTTTTATCATCCTTGCCCTTAGGAGTTTCTAAAATTCCCGGATGATTTTCAAATCTATCATCATTAATAAAAAATCCAAAAGCTTCCTTTCCAATTTTACCCTGCCCTATATGGGTATGCCGATCAACTCTAGAGCCTAAATCTTTGTCAGTATCATTTAGATGAAAAGCGAAAAGATATTTCAATCCAATTATGTCATCAAATTCATCCCACATTTCATTATATTTTTGTTTAGTAGTAAAGTCATACCCTGCTGCAAAAGAATGTGCAGTATCAAAACATATTCCAATTCTATTTTTGTTTTGTATTTTATTTATTATCGTTTTGAGATGATGGAATTTATTACCTAAACCTTTACCTTGTCCTGCAGTAGTTTCTAACAAAATAATAGTTTTTGAGGTTTTCGTTGCTTCCATCAACTTATTTAAGTGATCAGCAATTTGAGTTAATGCTTCTAATTTAGTGATTTCTTTCTTATCGCTAATTGGGATAACTCCAGGATGCATATTCTCATATTCGATATTCAATTGATCCACTTTAGTAAGCTCATCTAGCATAGCATTATATGATTTTTCTAACTTCTCCTTATCTAAACTTGCTAGATTTACCAAATAACTATTATGTGAAATTACAGGCCAAATTTCATCTTTAAATTCTTCTTTTTTCTCTAGAAACTCATTAATCTCTTTTTGGTTTAATGGTCCAGAGGTCCAACCCCGCACGTTTCTGACAAAAACTTGAATTGCTTCGCACCCTAATTCTTTACCGTACTCAAATGCCATATACTTCCCTCCTGAAATACTCATATGGGCTCCTATTCTCAATTTTAAAAACACCTAAAAGTATAATCATTAAATTAAGAATATATAGGTAAAATTAAGAAAAAAACTATTTTAGTTACTATAATTGATTAATAATCTCAAAATCTAAACTATCTAATATCTCTATTAAATCTTTTACTTCAAATCCCATAT
>JBHLKV010000126.1:0-8093 GCA_048886305.1 Candidatus Hodarchaeota archaeon | reverse complement strand
TATTCAAGAGCACTTACTACATTTTCATAATGATAACCCCATCGTGAAGATAAATTTTTAGCAGGCATATCGAATCCGGTGGCAACTACAATCGCTCCGACTTTTAATTCTATTTCTTGAGGTTTTTGATCAAAATCTATAGCTTCTGCTTGGCATACTTTAGCACATACCCCACATACTCCCTTGTTTATTTTTAGGCAGAGCTCAGGGTCTATTAAATAGACTGGAGGAACTGCTTGAGGGAAAGGAATATATACTGATCTTCTCTTTCCTAAATTCATATCAAAGAGATTAGGTACCTCTATTTTTGGGCATTTAGCGGCACAATCTCCACATCCTTTACATTTTCCCTCATCTATATATCGGGGTTTTTTAAGAACACTAACAATAAATTCTCCTGGTTTACCTTTTATTTCTTGGACTTCATGATATGTCATTAATTCAATATTGGGATTTCGAAATACTTCTACCATTTTAGGAGCAAGAATACATAAGCTGCAATCGTTTGTAGGGAATGTTTTGTCAAGCTGAGCCATACGTCCTCCAATTGAGGGAGTTCTTTCCACTAAATAAACTTTAAAACCTAATTCAGTAAGATCTAAAGACGTTTGTATACCAGCTATACCTCCTCCAATAACTAAGACTGAACCTTCCATCATTTCTTTTCCTCATCTTTTATATCTGGTTTTAAAACCTTTATATGGTTAATTAGAAATTCCGAAAAATCTAAAATTTCAATTGACGCAATATCATCAAAATCATCTTGAAGACAGTGAAGATGTATTCTACATTTTGGACAGGAAGTAACCATTATTTCTCCTGCTGATTTTGCTTCTAACATTCTCTTATATCGTAATGCTTTAGATTTTTCATTGCAATTCATCCAGGAACTGACTCCACAACATAAAGCGTTTTTTTGATTATGTTCCATTTCGTTAAATTCATAACCTAAATTTTTGAATTCTTTAAAAATCTCTCGAACTTTTTCCATAATATTATTATCTTTAGGTAAAAATCTACTTAGCCTACAAGGATCGTGATATGTGAATGGTATTTTTTTATCATTTTCATTTGGATTTTGAAACTGAATTAGATTTTCTTTCCATTTATCATAAACGTATTCAATAATGTGTTGCACATCAAATTTAACCTTGAAATCTTCAAAGATATTAGGATAATCAACTTTAAATGTCCTATAGCATTCTGCACAAGCGGTTACGATTTTAGAGATACCTGATTTTTCAAACATCTCTATATTCTTCATTGCGAGCTTTATAAAGGTTTTCAATTTACCTTGCCCCCAATAAATATCGTGCCCACAACAATTTTCTTCTTTAAATAGGACAACAGGTTCTTTTTCAATTTGACATAAAATTTTTAATGTGCTTATCGCAATAGAATCTAAATTTTCAAATTCATAATTAAAAAAGGGCAAACATCCAACATAATATAACGTATTACCCTTATCTGAAATTTTACATCCTTTTGGAACCCAGTCAAGTGATCTTTCTGGTGTTATATAAGGACGACTCATAATTTCAGATATAGTAGTATAAATCCCTTTATGAGCAACAATCTCGTCAGGATTTTGATTAGCAGAATGTCTCATTTTATATCTAGCAATTCTTATAATATCTGCGAAATTAATATCTTCGGGACAATCCTTAAGACATTGATTACAAGTTAAACAATCCCATAAATCGCCACTTTCTAATACTTTATCTTCAAAACCTTCTAGTATTAATTGAATCATTTTACTGGGAGTATATTTTTGAACTTTACTTAATTGACATACTCCACTACACCGACCACATTGATAGCATCTTTTCAGAAGATTTCTTAAATCTGGCTCATATATTTTCTCTAAATATTTTTCTGTATCAGAAAATAATTTCTTCCGTTCAATATCTCTTTTTGATTCAGTTATTGCTATTCATCTCTATTACAGGTTATTCATAAAATTTTCTTGACGTTTTAATTTTGATTGAGAATATTGGTTAATTATGTTAATCATTTTTTTCTTTTTTATCTCATCTAAATCTAAACTTTTAATTACACCCGCATCTAATGCTCTGGAAAGAATATCTTTTCCCTTTTTTGTTCGAGTTATAACGGTAGTGTACTTATCAGGAGAACCCAAACCTCCAAAAGAAATATCAGCATAGATATTTGTAAAATCACCACACGCATTACACGCAGGGCGCATATAATCATTTAAATGGTTAAAAGGTACATGAATTACTTTATCATCTTTTAATCTAAAAATTAAATCTTCCTTGATATTTATTTTTTCAATCTCTCTAAAATTTATATTGAAATCTTTTTCAAATCTGGTAATTTGGGATTTATCAAACAAAAAATTCTCATAACAGAGGAGGCCCAAGCAAATTTCAATATTTTCTGAAGGAGTCACCCCTAAATCTTGCATACATCTAACAGTATAAATCTGACATGGTGTACCTACAACTGCTAATTTTTTGAATTTATAATGATTTAATTTCGGAATTGAATGAGTATATGTACAAAACTTCTGAATTTCATCTAAATGAGGGGAAATATCTAACTTTGCTCCAGAAGCTTTTAATAAATCATATTTACTATCCGCAAAGGTGGCTTCTCTAGAAAATGGAGCATCAGTTTTTGAAACTACAGCCCCATCAACTAACTTCTTTTCTATTAAAAAATTTATAATAGAGTTTACAACTCCACCATCAGTACCATATTTCAAAAATTCAGAGTCAGTAGCTTGACAAGAATAAATATCTTCATAATACCCTATTGGCATTGAAGTATAATCAGTAAATTTATAAGTTCGATTAAGATCGTTATCTAAGATATGAGTCTGAGGACAGATATAATAACAGATTCCACACTCTAGACAATTTTCTTTATTTATATATTCAGGGGGTTTATAAGGATCTTTAAGCCCTATAACATCATACTCCGCTGAACTACAAAAGCTTACGCACCCTCCACATTCTTGACATATTCCCCTCTCATGAACTTCTGTTATTAAATCCTGAAATGTTTTTACACTCATAAAAATATTCAATTACATTTTTTGATTTTTATTTAATTCAATTGGTTTACAATTTTTTCTTTTTGTTGCTGCAATTCTTTCCAAAAGAGCTTGCCCGGGTTTAACATCTTTTAAATTTTGATATTCAATCAAGCCTTCTTCAACAGCCCCTTGGAAAATTTCTTCACCTTTTTTTGAGCGAATAATAACGGAAGACCAACCTGCTTGAGAACCTATGGAGCCTACTGATACGTCTGCATAATCTGCTGTTAAATCTTCACAATAATGACAATTGTCTCGAGCATAAGATTTAACGTCATTAAGCGGGACTCTTAAATCTTCCCCTGAATCCATATAAATGATGAATTTACCACCACTTATATCCATTTTTGTTACTTTTTGAAAATCTTTATCAAATTGCTCTTTGATTAGTTTAAGCACTCCTTCATAAGGAAAAGATTCCATGCAAAAGAGCCCAATTTTATATTTAATATTGTTGAAAAAAGGTGTTCTACTTGGAAATAAATAACTTTTTTCAATTGCATTTATCATACATGGTGTTCCAACAACAGCTATATTCTTATAATTTTTAGTTTGATCTATAATAGCTAAAGTTGATGCATTTGCATATTTGGTTCCACCCGTCTTATACAAATCTTTTAAATTATCTACAATAACAGGTTCTGGTTTCCAAAGATCTTGTGAATGTTGCACTGCTACAACAGCATCGACTAACTGATTCTTTAATAAATATTCAAGTAAGGAGGTGACTATTCCTCCATCTTGGCGTACTTTTTTAATTTTATCTTTAGTTGTTGTGGCTGAAAATGTATTAAGGTACCCGTTAATCTTTTCAGAAAAATGAAGAGAATTATCAATTTTTTTCATACTCAATAATGCTTGTTCAATTGAAAAGGAACGAGGACAAACAGAATAACATAATCCACACTTCATACAAACTTCGTTATCTATCTCAAGAGTGTCTGCAGTAACTGCAATGGCATTGACAGGGCAAATAGAGGCACACCATCCACATTGACAGCACACGCCAGCATCATATACAATAGAAACAGGCTCAAAAAAATGTTCAATAAAATCATCTGAAAGTTCTTTCACCTGATACCTAAAAAAATATTCTTTTTCTTCAACTTCCTTCTCTTCTCCCTTAATTTTTTTTATAACCTTTTTCGTTCTAATCTCAATATGTTCCTCAATATAACCTTGTTCCTTTAAGTAAAAGATATCACTTATTACATTTTCAGGGGGAAACTCTTTGATTTTCTTGACGATTTCTTCTAAAAAAAGAGGTTGGTTTCCTTTTATTTTGTTCAAAACTAAATATCGTTCTGTTTCTGCATCCACCATTCCATCTAGGAGTGTATAGAATTCTTCTTCTGTATATTTCCCTGCTTTTAAAATTTCATCTTTAGCTTCAAAAAAAGCTCTTACTTGGAAATTTCCTGAAGCTTTATACGTAGCTTCCATTAATTCATTAGGAGAAACTTTCTCGAATAATTTACTATTTATAATTTGAACCATATTTCTTTCAATTTCATAATTTTTTTAAACACTTTTTAATAATTCTTTAAAAACTCCCTCCATCGCATGGATAGTTATCTTATAACAATAATTTTTTTATAAGAATCATTCAATGGGAGTAGTTAATGGATTTTTCCTTTTTTTACAACTTTTATTTTATGCAAATTTAATGGATTGGGTCCAATCTTTCTTATTTTCTCAAGAGTATCTTCCACACTCTTCACTAATTTTTCTGATTCAGCACTACTTAACCAATATTGATTTACTCTTTGATTTCCAAAGCCTCTTCGATCTAAAATTCTATTCGCTAAATCAACATGAGTTTGAGCCTTAAAATTTCCACGCTTAAATTGACATTCATCTGGACGTCAACCAACCACCATAACACCATCAGCTCCAGATTTAATGGCATATAAGATATGTTTAGCATCAACTCTTCCAGTGCAACGTACCTTTATAATTTTAACCGAAGGTGTATATTTAAACCGTGACACGCCCGCTAGATCAGCAGCGCCATATCCTCATTTTACACAAGCAAACATTAGTATATTAAAATTATTATCCACCTGTTTAATCGCCTCCTAATATTCCCTCAATTTCAGCATATAATTGATGATCTCTATAATATCGTATATCAATAGCCTGTGTAGGACAACAAGTAGCACATATACCACATCCATCACAATTTATTTCATCAACAATAGCTCCTTCAATATCATCAATTTTTATAGCTCCTTTAGGACATTCTTTTTCACATCTTCTACATGAGATGCAATACTCTTTATCTACTTCTGCAGTTATTAATTCAATATCCACTTTTCCAGGAGCTGTTAATTCTGCAACTTTACTTGCTGCAGCTCTAGCTTGAGAGACAGAATATGCAATATCTTTCGGTCCTTGAGCAAAGCCAGCAATAAAAATACCCTTTGTCTTTGTTTCTTGGGGCATAAGTCCAAAATGACTCTCAGTAAGAAATCCATTTCGATCTACATCCAAATTCAGTACTCTAGCAATTTGTTCCGTTCCTTTTGAGGGTAATGCAGCACTGGACAATACAACTAAATCAGCATCAATTTTAATGATTTCATCTGTTAAAGAGGAGTAAACACGTATGTTTACATTCTTAGTTTCAGGATTTTCTAATATCTCACCTACTTTACCTCGAATCATATAAATATCAGAATCTTTCGCACGTTGATAATATTCTTCAAAACCTTTTTCATTAGTTCGCATATCTATATAACAAATAGTAATTTTTGCGTCAGGAAATTCTTCTTTTAGAAGCTTTCCATTCTTGAGTGCCAACATGCAGCATACACCACTACAATAAGTTCTTTCCGTATCTCTACTTCCAACACATTGAATAAATACAATTTCTCTCGGCTTTTTGCCATCTGAAACCCTTCTAACATGTCCTTCTAAAGGTCCATTAGGTGCTAGCATTCGTTCTAGTTGTGCTTGTGTAATGACATTGTCAAATTCACCATAGCCATATTCACCGTAGGGTTCATAGATATCCCAGCCAGTAGCAATAATAATAGTACCTACTTTTATTTTTACTTCTTCTGGCACTTGACTGAAATCTATAGCATCTAATTCACAAGCTTCTACACAGCTATAACATTCAACGCAGCTAGATCTTTCAATATCATAAAGAAATGGTACCGCCTGGCCAAAAGCTATGTCAATAGCTTTACGAGCTCCAAGATTTTCATCGAAATAATTTGAAATGTATACAGGACATACTTCTGCACAAGCTCCGCAGCCATTACAATCACTATTAATATAACGTGGTTTCATTTCTACGGTTACTTCATAGTTTCCAACGTATCCTTCTACATTTTTTACTTCAGCATAGCTAAGAATATCTATATTTTCATTTCGATTAACTTCTAACATTTTGGGACCGCAGATTCATATAGCACAATCATCTGTAGGGAATGTCCTATCTAATTGAGCCATTCTTCCGCCAATTGTAGTTTTATTTTCAACTAAATAGACTTTTATTCCTGCATTTGCTAGATCTAAAGCGGCATTCATTCCTGCAATTCCTCCTCCAACTACCAAGGTTGCTTTTTCTACAGGAACAGTTTTAATAGGTACTATTTCTAATGTTTTAGCTCTCTCAATTCCACTCTTTACTAAGATTTTTGCTTTTTCTAATGCCTCCTCATTACTTTCAGTACACCATGAGCAATGTTCTCTTACATTGACCATTTGAAAGTAATATGGATTTAGATCTGTTTTAGCAATTGAACCACGGTATATCGGTTCGTGCGTTCGCGGTGTTCAAGCAGAAGCAACTATACTGGTTAATCGTTTTTCTTTTATATCCTCTATAATTTCATTTTGACCACTTTCAGTACATAAAAAAGCATGGCTTTTTGAAACAATTACATCATCCATCTCTTTAGCAAATTCTACTAATTTATCGCAATCCACTTTACCTCGAATGTTTATACCTCACTGACAAGCATAGTATCCAATCCGATGATTTTTCTCATTATTCATACTCCTTTCCCCTTTCACCTCAATTGCTCTTTTAATCTCAATAATTTCTATTTTTAACTATTACAATCTTTATGGTATTTAAATTTTTAAATTTATTCATTTATCAAGATAAGGGAAATCCGTTATCAAGTTTAATATTTTTAATTGAAATATACCATACAGAAAATTTTAATTTAGAAAATTAAAAGAAATAAAAAAAATTTTTTAAAAAACGAGAGATTGCAAGATTCATTTGAAACCTATAATATTGCTCCTTTTATCCAAATAAGTCTAAATATTCATTTTTTTCAGTTATGAATTGTATGACTTTTTCTAACTCATATACTTTTTGTTCGAGCTCATCAATCTTTTTAAAGTTATTATAAAGGATCTTTCTTATTAATTTATTCTCAGACATAGTAAAAGCACCAATCTTTTTTCTAAAGAATTTATTTCTTCTATATGATTCAGAACGTTTTAAAAGATTTAGACGAACTGCCCATTTAACCATTGGCATAAAAAATCTTTTTAGTCCCACTTTTTTTCTTACTTCTTCATAATAATCTTTGAGAGTGTGTATTTGGTATTTTAAAAGGTTTTGAGACTTTTCTGTATCCATGTATCCACAATGAAAATCTTTTTCTTCATATGCTTCTTCTGGTAAGAAATCCCTGCCCAATCCAAAAATTTCCATCATATTATTTATATATTCTCTATATGTCGTTCTACATTGTTCTCCTCCCGCTATATGGAAAGTACCACCCCATACTTCATTACATTCGATTGCATTAGCCAGAGCTAACCCAACATCCTTTGTATCACATATCTCTATACAAGTATCCAAAGGCATATGAAACATCAAAGGATCCATTTCAAGCTTATTTACAGAAGTGATATAAGTTAATCTAAAAATCGCGAAATCAATACTCGATTCTTGAATAATTTTTTCTGCCCTGATTTTTGTAAGCGCATAGTAATCTTCCTTACTTGGATTAATAAGATCAGTAAGTTTAATAATAGGGTTTTTCCTTCGATCACCATATAC
>JBHLKV010000125.1:0-8120 GCA_048886305.1 Candidatus Hodarchaeota archaeon | reverse complement strand
TAAGTTGAACTGATTTGGGCTTTTGTTTCTCATAGATAAAAAAATTCCGACATTTCTCATAATTCCTTGCAAACTTCTCTAAGTTGTCAATAACTCGCTTTTGGTCTAAAAAATGCTTCTCACATAATTGAGAAATTACATTCGACTTATCAGGGGGATTCCAAACAATTTCTTTTATGTTCTCATTCACAATAGGAAAGAAAAAAATCTTTCTTACTTTTTTAATGATCTCAGGAGTTAACTTACTAAAATCATAATTATCACACTCATTAGTTATTACTAGTTCAATCTGTCTATGCTTCCTTATCAGAGTTAAAGCTTTTTTTGGACCAAGTCCATTAATCCCAGAAAAATAATCAGTACCGATCAAGATTCCAATATCGACTAATTGAAAAATGGTAATTCCTAAGTTATCCAAATTTTTCTGCAAATCAATCCTTTTGGGGATAACCTTCTGGTATTTCCATTTTCCTTGTACCTTACGACGTAAGGATTTCGATAAATTTTGAAGTAAGGATGGGCATCCAAACAATAGAGAGTCAAAATCTTGAGAATTGGAATAGTCAGCAACCTTCTTTTTTACTAAATAAGCACATTGTGATTCAGCAGAGGCAGGCGACTCAATATATGGAACTCCCAATGCACTTAAAAACTGTTTCGATTCCAAAATAATGTTTTGCCACAGGTATTCTCTACTCAATGCTATAGTTCTCGCCAATTCTTTATTTCCACTATTAATTGCCTGCTCATACCAGCGTTGTGTAAAACGAAAGTCATTTAGCTGATCCTTAGTTATAATTTTTTTTAATTCCGAATCTCTCCCATCAAAGCAGAATATGGGAAAGATATTTTTAGAATAAAAAAAGTTAATGCGGTAGAGCAATCCGTATAGATGAGAAATAGGTCTTTGGGTGCGATCCAAAATCAATCCCGCATAAGTGCCATCTGGATTTTTTCTTGAGAAGTTAAACAACCCCATTATGATATTTGGAGCATCTACTGCTATAATTTTTCCTGTTAAATCTTGAAACTCAACCTGCTTTCTTAAGATAATTTCTTGTAATTTAACTCCCATAATGATGATAATATCATTAGAATTTTTAAAGGAAAAAGGAATTTTTGCATTTTTATTTGATAATTATTGACTCGACCGATACTAACTAAAAAAAATAAAAAATCAAAAAGTAAGAGTTAAATTACTATATATATTATTCTATTTCGTAATTTAATTAATGAAAATCCAAAAAGAAAAGAGGTATAAAAATGCCGAAATATTTTGTAATTCATCCATTTAGTAAAAGGGCTATAGAAGCCATGGTAAAGCTTCCTCCCGATAAAAATAAAATGCTCAAAGATTTAAAAGCAAATTGTAATGCTGATGCAGATTGGATAAGAAGTTGGGCAGTACCAGAACAGGAAAAGTTCTATTGCGAATGGAATGCCAAAAGCCCCGAAGCAATACGTGAGTTATTTGATAAACTTGGAGGTACTGTAATAGAGGCTATCTATCAAATGGAAGTTATAGATGCCGAAGATTTTAAGTAAACTACTTCAATCATAACTTTTTATAAATTTTTTTTTTTAATTTTTCTTCATAGGATTATTATTTAGGAAAAAAAAGAAATTTTATAGAGAATTGCCATTACCAACCTTTTATCTGGTGGTATAGCTTGAATATTCTCTGTATAATCTTAGGCATTTTGATCTTCATAACTCACCTTGTTTCATATAATTAAGGTGAATTCAAGATCAACTGAGAATATATAAAGAAAAAGAAAGGATTAATTAATATTCATCCTCATCGTCTTCATGTTCAAAAGAATTTAAAAACCCCATTACCTCCTGTCGTGCTAAAATATTCTCGTCATCCACAATCCCAAAAAATTCTTTCTCAAACTCTAATTCACATTGAGGACATTCTATAAATGTCTCATACTCTATTATCTCTCTGGATTTACAGCGGGGGCAATAGTATTTTGTCATGAAGTGGTTAAAAACACTATATATAATTAATAAAATAATCAAACAGACTATAAAATAATTTTCATTCTGAGTTATAATAAATAAAGATCTAATGCCTTTTTCACCATGTGATGTAGTAAACTTATTTGTTACTTTTATTTAATCATTTCTTTATAAATGAAAATAAGCTTACTTAATCTCTTCTTTTTTCTTTATATATATCTGAGATAAAAAGTCAATTAATATAATTATTCGACTAAGTGAATAGTTTGAAAAGGAATGAATATGTGGTTGTTGGAAATTATCGGAGCAATAAAAAATCAACTCTGTATTTTTTTGTGGGGATTTTAGTATTTGTATTATTTTTCTTTCCATTCTTCGCTGTTACATGGAGATATAAAGTAGGACGAGGTCTCTCCCTTATCTTCGACTCAATAGGAATGATATGCCTTATGGTTGGAGCGCTATATACTTTTATTGGAGTCATGGGGATTTTTGCTAGAGGCTATGGATGGATTAATAAGCTCATTACAGGAATAATCCTTCTTTATATCGGGTGCTGGTTAACAGGGACAGTTCTTGAATTTCTCGGAGTGGAAATTGGTGGAAGAAGTTCTTCAGATGGGGGGTATAACTAAACCCTACATATTAATGTCTAAATGAAAGTATTCGATTCCCGTATAAACCCCGCATACTGCCAAAAGAATTACAGATATAACCAAAACTCCAATCATTCCTCGCCGTCGAAATTGACCCATAAACAACCATCCAAGGATCCCAACGATTAAACCAAGCAATCCCATTATAGAACCTAAAGCCATTAGAAACATGATTCCATCTCGAATTCCATCAAAATAATCAAATATCATAGTGTTACTAAGATCACCTAAATGTATTTAAACAAAAAAACAAAGTATCCTCTTTTTTCTTTATATATCTTAACCTATACCAAATAGTAATTTAATTTACATTGAAAAAAAGATAGAAAATGAGAAAGTTAAGTGAAATCGGCACTTGTCCGAAATGTCAATGTTCGATAACCAGTTATAAGACCAAAAATTTTAAGCGATTTGCGAAATGTGAAGTGTGTGGTACTTCTTATCCCTTACCAAAGAGAGGAACGATAAGTAATTCAGCATTACTTTGTCCTTTAAATAAGTATCCTATTCTAATTATTGAAAGGACTAGTATGCCTGCCTACTTTTGGTCAGACCATCCTTGCTTTAGTTGTACAAAATATGACGGATGTCAACCTATAAAAGAATTAATCTCCGAATTTACCGAATTAAAGGTGTATGGCTATTAAAAAATGTAAATTAAAATTTAAAGTAAGTCTTTTAGTAATCCTTTTATTTTCAATAAGCTATAGTATGACAAATATCAGCAATTCGAGCCAATATGGAGGTATGCGTTCTCCAAAAATTAGCGATGAGGAATTAATAGATAAAGTCTATGCCTTTACAATTTCAAATAGTTCGTTATTTTTCGACAAAAGCCTACTTTTTGAAGAATTTACCTATTACTATGTTTCAGTGATGGTTGTAACTCCTCACCACTGTGCGATGAACATCACTTTATGGGATCCTGAAGGTGATCAGTATGAAATTTATTATCGAGAAAACATGAATCAAGGAGAAAACTCAGAAATTCCTTTTGGAACCGCATTAACCGGGAATTATAGTATGTTATTTGATGTTATTTTGGAATATAATTTAAACATTCGCATAAAAATAGAGAAGGGAGAAGGATGTTTAAGAAACAATATAGATCCTGAAGTATTTGACGATAGGGTCTTATATAATGTAAAAAAATTCTATAATGGAGAATCAATTCAGGAATACATTTACCTTAAGACTGATTATTATTATAAGTTCTATTTTGGGCGAGTATCAGCAATATCGGCTAATAAAAGTTACAATACACAAACAGACTATACTATTACCTGTCCAGAAGATATTGAATATATTATCTATGAAAATAGAACTCTGCCTGAAATAACAGATATCATTTTCTTTCGGTTTGGTACTGCTGTTCAAGGTCTATACACTGTGCTTTTGACAGTCTATTGTGATGTTCCTCATGTGAACTTAGCGTATGCTGTAATCGAGGGTAGTAAGATTAGCGATGTGATAAACGGAACCGAACCTGAGCCAACAAACGGAACGGATACTCCCACCTTTATTATATCAATACCGAAAGAATGGACTATTGGATTCGTGGCTGTTATAGGAATCTTAGTGGTAATCGTAATAGGAGTGGTAATCTATCACAGAAAACGGAATGTCTTAAATTTAAATTTATAAATAAATTCTTTTTAGACTTTTTTCTTTAAATATCTTCACGTTAAACATATTTTAAAACTAATTTTATTTGAAGAATATGTCTATAAGATGTAATGTCTGTGGAAAAGAATATTCCTATGGGAGAAAAATAAGTTTAGATTGTTGTGGTGAAGTAAGTAATTTTGGAGTCGTCTTTGAAAACGGAATAAATACTTATGATTGGAATTGCACCTCTCCTGAAACACCAATCTCAGAGAAAGACTTAGGAAAAACATATAATATTCAAGTCTCTCAACGAACATCAGAAAGAAATTTTGCTTTTGTCTATGAATAATTTCATTCAATCCTAATTGCGTAAGTTTAATCTAGTTAGAGAACAAGCAAAATAAAAAGAGAAAATAAAAAAAAGAGTTAGGTCTTTAATAATATTCTTGCATCTTTTTGCCAATTCTTCACTGTATTGGGTGAAGCACCACTCATTTTTGCCGATAATTCCTCTGGATCTGTATTTAATAGCTTTTCTACGGTATTGATCCCAAATGATTTTAAGGTTTCTGCTGTTCCCTTGCCAATACCCTTTACATTAATTAAAGGAATATTGCTCTCATCATTCAAATCTTTACATATTTCTGTGTCATCACTTTCTTCATATAATTTTTCAACCTCAAAATCTAATCCAGGTGCTTCAGGAAGATCAACCTTGTCGGTGTCTGCAATCCCTACACTTGTAATATAAAACTCGCATTCTTCTGGGGGTAAATCAGGAGCATCAACTATTACCGCTCTTCGCATCAATGAATTATTTGAAGAAAATCCTTTTGTTTTAAACATTATTCTGAAATGACAACCATGAGCAACGATATTACCCCCAATTGCGTCATCAGCAGAGAACATTCCCATCATTCTTACAGCAACTTGATTGGTAAGAAGCACAGCACAGTTATAAGTCTCAGCAACTCTTGATAATCCATGAATCATACTATTAAGAACCGCTTGCCGTGGAGCAAGGCTTCCAATTCCTACATATTCGGATCGCAATAAAGCCATCAAGCTATCTACTACAATCAATCGTACTCCACGTGTCTTGCATAAGGTCTCTGCTTTTTGAATCATCTGTGACTGATGGTCGGAAGAATAGATTCTCGCATGAAATATCTTTGCCATTATATCTTTTGGACTTAAACCGAATCGCTTGGCAATACGCTTGATTTTCTCTTTGGAAAAGGTATTTTCGGTATCAATATATGCAACTGAGCCATTCAAACCGCCCTTACTTGGTGGTAATTGAACAGTAACTGCTATTGTGTGTGCCAATGCTGTTTTCCCTGACTTGAATGGACCATAAACCTCAGTAAGCTTCCCTGTTTGAAAGCCACCTCCCAGAATTCTATTTAATTCACTCGATCCTGTTGTAATGAATTCAACATTATCATCAATCTCTCCAGCAGGAATAAATTCAGTCATTCCTAAAGCGTTTCTTGCGTTCCAAATAAGTTTTTTTGCTGTTTTATCTCCTAGTCCATCGATTTGGGATACGATATTACTTGGAGACATTGCCAACGCTTCTGGCGTACTGATTCCATTTTCCTGAAGTAGCTTAATCTGACGGGCGTTGATTCCTTTTATTTGACTTAGATCTGCCATTCTTTTTTATTATCACCTTTTTAATATATATTATTGGTATTTCTCTAAATTTGGACTATATAAAGAAAAAAAATAATCTAGTCCTCAAAGATTAACTCTAGATTATCAATATATTCCTCTGGAGAAATTCCATGTAACAAAGCTCTATGAAGCATTCTAATATTTAGCTCTTCTATACCATTTTCTTCATAGATGGGAAGGAGATCCTTATGAATTGCTTTTAGAATCCTTAAGATGGAAAATTCAGTACGCTGGAACTGACCAAAATATCCGCCAAAAGCCAAGAATAAGTTAGCTATTAATTCAAGATCTTCTGGAGAAAATCTTTGGTAACAATCTACACATACTATCCCATAATTTACACCATTTTGGCAAAACGTCGCTTTATCTTTAATTTCATGTTGGCAGATGGAACATTTTATTAATTGCCCATAATCTTGTGATTCAGTTATCATGAATAGCTCATAATATGGATATATTTAAAGAAAAAGATAAGAGAAAAGAGGAAGAAAATGAGAGGAGACGTATGATTTTTTTAGTTACTATTTTATTATTTGCTTCCTCAATTTCTCTATTAATCCTATAAAATAAGAATATTTAAAAGAAAATAATATAGAGATATTTAAACTAGAAAAAAAGATTAAAAAATAGAATTTCTATTTTATTTCCAATCCCATATCATGCAACGTATATAGAAATTCCTGGTAATAATCTTGAGTAAGAATTCTTGCCTTACGATCACATCTGTTATACATATACTCTAATTCTATTTTTAAGGTATCTAGCCTATCATATAACTTAAAAAGAAAAGAGCGATTTTTTTCGGCATTTGGATCATAAGATATTTCATGAATCAAGACCAAATAGATCCCTTTTCTTTGACAGAACATTATTAATGGAAGAAGCTGAGAATCATAAAAATCATCTATAAGTGATATTATTAAATTAATATTCTTATACTTAGAAATTTCATAACGAAAGTGATGAGAAATATTATCAATCACAATAAATCGTAAATTCGGTGGTAAGGTTGTGTGTCCGTCTATGATATTTCTTACTAGCTGGGATTGATTAGAATAGGTGTTTAAACACTTATCACGAGGAGTGATGAAGATATTTTTTTGCAGATAGGAGACTTTTTCAGGAGAATTTTTAAACATTCGTAAAAGCCGTTTTATAGGAAATGATTCATTTGCTTGAACCCAAATACAACTCTCCTTAAAAGGATAGTTGCTAGTCAGAAAATTCCCAACAAGTTGTAATCCAAAAGTTGTCTTTCCTGTACCAGACTCACCCGAAATATTTATGATCTTATGCTTTTTCATTAAGTTATGCAATATGCCGAGGATTCCAGATACCGACTGCATACAACTTACTCACCATCCAGTAACTCAAGAACCTCATTTTTAGCTTTTTCAAGTCTTTCGTCTTGTGTCTTTTTGGAATCTTGAATATGGTCATGTCGTTCATCACGAGAAGAACTTAACAATTGTTGGAGCATAACAAGGGTAATTAAGTCATCCATATTACGATTTTCCTGCTGGTGATTACTTCCGCTAAGAAATCTTGATATCCCTGAACCAGAACCAGAAATTTTAGACTTATAGAAGATGTAAATTCCCAGACCAGCTACTACTATTACAATCGTAAATACTGGATTGGTTTGGTAATACATAAGAAAGGCCACAACACATACCAAACAAAATATACTCTTCATATTCACTTTTTTATCACCATGGTGCTTCTTCAATTCCTATTTTATGTGGTTTTTTAGGTTTATATCTACGACGGGCAATTCTTCTACTTCTTGATTTACGAGGCTTTTTCCTTCTAGAACGGATAATAAATATTAATTTACTTATCCCCATAAAACTCAACTTTAAGCCCCAATAGATTACAGCTATACTAAGATAATAAAAAATATCAAGAAAAAATACAATCTCAAAATAATAAAGAAATGCCCACAAAATCAATATGGAAAAAACAATGAGAAAAATTTGATAAAGGGTGTAAATTAAATCAGTCTGAATCGAATGAAAGAAAACTGAGATATCAGCGCTCGAAGGAGCGGCACCAATGATAGTAGAGATCAAGAAAAAAACAGCAATTACCTGAATGCCCCACCAAAAGTTGGAATAGAAGATAATATTGAAAAAGAAGACAGCTACCCATGTTGAGATATAAAGGGGGGCAAAGCTAATTAAAAACGCTTGTAAGAAACTTGTTGGCTTA
>JBHLKV010000124.1:0-8230 GCA_048886305.1 Candidatus Hodarchaeota archaeon | reverse complement strand
AAACCCATACCTACAAGAATTGCAGCTGGTATAGATAATTCCCGCATTCCTGGAGATCCTTTAGGACCTTCATATCTTATAACTAGTACGTCCCCCTCGTGTACTTTATCTGACAATAGCGCATTTTTTACATCTTCTTCACTTTCAAATACTTTAGCTGGTCCCTTATGATATTTCATTTTAATGCTTATAGCACTCTGTTTCACAACTGCTCCTTCTGGGGCTAAATTTCCTTTTAATACAGCAATCCCTCCTTCTTTTTCTATTGGATCATCTAAATTTCGGATTATTTGATAATCATGTATATCAAGATTCTCGAGTGTTTTTTTCAAAGTTAAATTCAATACTGTTTTAGTTGATAAATCCAAAAGATTGGATAATTTCTTCATTAAGACTTGAACACCACCTGCTTCATGAAATTCAGTAAGATTATATTCAGATGCGGGTTTAAATTTTGCCAATAGTGGTGTCGATTTACTCAATCTGTCAAAATCAAAATGATTTAAGTTTCCACCAAGTTCATGGGAGAGCGCACACATATGAAGAATCATATTAGTTGATCCACCAAAGGATAATGCAACTTTAATTCCATTTTCAATGGAGGAATTTGTAATAATTTCCAAAGCGTTTATTTTATTTTCAACTAAATTCATTATTTGTTTCCCTGTATCTTTGCTAAGATCCTCTTTTTCTTTACTAACCGCTTCCATTGTAGCACAACCTGGTAAAGATAATCCCATAGCTTCCACTATACATGCCATAGTGTTTGCTGTGCCCATCATATTGCATGCACCAGGAGAAAAACAAGTTTCTGATTCAATTAGGAATAGTTCTTCTCTTGTGATATTGCCTATTTTGTATTCACCAATCGCTTCCTTAATATCAGATGTAACAAAGGTTTTTCCTTTAAGAGGACCATTCTCAAATACTTTTGCCTTCATAATCCCTCCAGTTAAGAATATTGTAGGGATATTACATCTAGCAGCGGCTAATAACATTCCTGGAATAATTTTATCGCAAGTACATAACATTACCATTCCATCAAAATTATATGCTTTTATTGTGCATTCAACAGATGCAGCAATAATCTCTCGAGAAGGTAAAACATATTCTGAGAAATCTCCTGTATTAGCAATTCCATCACAAATAGCAATAGTGTTAAATTCCATAGGAGTACCACCGGCTTCTCTAACACCTTTCTTAACAAATTCAGCTAATTTTTGTAGGTGTATATGACCGGGATTAATAGTATTCCAAGAATTTACTATGGCAATTTTAGCCTTTTTCAAATCCTCATAAGAATAACCACATCCTAAAAATAACGCTCGTTCGTAAGCTCCTTTAGGATCTAAATCTTCTTTCTTTATTGACATAGTTAATTAATTTTACAAAGAGAGATAATATAAAATTAATTGATAAAAAATTGTAATTCCTTACTTAATCACATAATTTTAAAATCTAATAGATAAACAAGAGAGTCCTCCATCCATCTTCCTAAATTCTGATGTATCAATTTCCAGTATTTCATACCCTAAATTTATTAATGAATGTTTTAACTTCTCAAAACCTTCTGCCATAAGAATATAATCATTTACCCTCATACAATTTGCAGCATAATTTTCATCCTTATCAACTTTTATAATATTGTATTCTTTGAAAATAGGATTATCAATTAACTCTCCTGTTATAACTAAATTATCATCCCCTATATATGCTAAGACTGATTTTAGATGAAGAGCATTAACTAGTGAAACAGTTGAACATGAATAACCATATCTTTCTAAAATACCTGTTAATTGTTTTGCCCCCTCTTTATTAGTTCGCTTAGAGAGTCCAATGTAGTAATATTCATCTACTTTTAAAATATCTCCACCTTCTAGCGTTCCAGGACTTTTAATAATTTCAATATTATTATAAAACTTCTCTAATACTTTCTTTATTTCTAATTCTTCACCTTTCCTACTTGATACTCCTAAATTACAAATTACAGCTAAATCTTTATTAACAACAGCAGTATCCTCAACAAAGGTGGAATCAGGAAATCTCTCATCAACATTCAAATGAATAATATTTAGACCGCATATTTTCAATGCCTTAATATAATAAGAATGCTGAAGAATTGCGTTATTATAATCAGGTTCCCCTAATTTAGAGGATGTTATCCCTTCTCGAAAATTTTTTGCGGGTTTTCTCACAATTGCATGTTTAAACATAATTAATTTAATTTATTTTTAGTTTCTGTTATTGGATTTTTATCCATACAAGGAACCCCAAATTGACATAAAGCACATCCTACAGGAAAGACTGGTGGTCTCTGTTTACCATTAACACGCCGGATGTGTGGCTTTAATATTTGTCCAATACGCGAAATCATTTTTCTTGCGACTTTCTGCCCATAATTATAACATTTAATCTTATCATGCCCATTTTCTGTTATAGCTCCAGCAGGACATTTTTCAACGCACTCTTTACGATTACCATCAACATAATATAAGCAGTTTGCATATGGATTATCACTCTTTCTATGGGTCACTTCAAGGGGAGCATTAGTGATAACGGAAGCTAACCTAATATTGCATCCCACTTCTGTTATTAATCCATCATGTAAACTAAATGTTCCAAGTCCAGCTGCGAATGCAATATGTCGTTCAGACCAATTAGAATAAAAATTACCTTTTGTAATAATAGTGAAAATTTCACTTAACATCCCTGATACAGCATTAAATCCTTTCTTTTTAAAATATTCAACTATTTGTCTACAAGTTTCTTTTTTAAATGGATTTGCATAATTTCTTCCAACAGAATAAATTTCAGCAGGTAAGGTTACTTTTGATAGAACTATTGAGTTTTGACTTTCATCCCTAATCTTTTTTACAAAGGGAAATACTATCGAGACTACACGAAGTTGCGATGGTTGGATAGCTTCCTGTCTACAAGCTAACCATAATTCAATTGGAGTTAGATGTTCTGGACCAACAACTTCTTTAAATTTTTGGAAAATTGGATCATCTCCACTTGCGACACCAATTAAAGGAGAAGAGAAAATCTTCCCGCCACCATAATTCCTATGTAAACGATTGAGTTCACTATCTTCAAAAAACTTTTCTAAAAAACGAAGTAATTGTATATTCATTATGAAAATCTTTCATTTTGATCATAACTTTTGAAGTTAATATTTTTACAAATAGAGATTATATAAATTTAATTGATGATTTAACTAAATGTTATGTTCAAAGTGGGATTTATTGGCACTGGAGTCATTTTTGATTTGAATATCTTAGGATATTTAAATAATCCAGATGTTAAGATCACTTGTTTATGTAATAGAACTACTGCTAAAGCAAAAGAAAAAGTAAAAAAATTCAACTTAGATAAGAATATACCTATTTATTCAGATTATAGGGAAATGCTGGATAAAGAAGATATAGATATTGTTGAAATTCTTTTACCTCATCAATTACACGCCGAAGCAACAATTTATGCTGCTGAACAAAAAATTAAAGGTATTTCAGTTCAAAAGCCAATGGCTTTGACATTAGATCAAGCAGATGCCATGATTGATGCATGTAAAAAATCTGGGTCAATTCTCTCAATCTATGAAAACTTTTTATTTGCTCCACATATTAAAAGAGCTAAAGAATTACTCGAACAAGATTATATAGGTGATCCCTCATCAATACGTATTAAAACTGCAATGGGCGGGAAAGGAGGTTGGAAAATCCCAATAAGTGCGGAAGAATGGAGAAGACAACCAGAAAAGGTTGGTGGTGCAAAAAGGGGTTCACCAGTTTTATTTGACAATGGATGGCACGACTTTGTACTGGCTCATTGGTTTTTTAATGAAGAAGTTGAAAAAGTATTTGCTTGGACAGGTAATTCTCAAGGCCTTGATGCTCCTGCCTATGTAATGTTTAAATATAAACAAAAATTTGAGCATGTCGTCCCACAATATGGAAATATGGAATTTTCTTTATTGCCCGAAATGGAAATCCCTTCTAATTATTATCCCACAGATGAGTTTATTGAAATTATTGCAAGTCGTGGGGTAATGAAGATTAATCAAGGTACTTCGATAGGAAATAAAATGAGTACTTCAGATATATTTGCTCCAATAGTAATAATAAGAGATGGTAAAGTAGAGTCATACTCAGATTTCGAGAAAGATTGGAAATTCAGTTTTATCAATGCTACAAACTATTTTATCGATGCTATAAAGAACAATAAAAGACCAATACTTTCAGGAGAGCAGGCAAGATATATCTTAAAATTTAATCTTGCAGCAATTGAATCAGCAGAATCAGGTAAAGAAATCTTTCTTGAATAAATTTTATTGGTATAATTAATCTTGATATTGATATTTGAATTTTTTATGGTTTAAACCTGATTTTATGCCTTTTCTTAAATCTTTTCCTTTTCTAGAAAAAAATTTATGGAATCCATTGCCATCTAAATCTTCAGGAAGTTCTACTATACAAGACTGATCTTTCTCACTTTCAGGTGTAATTTCTTCCCAAAAAACAGTTTTTTTTTGATGCTGAGAAATATAAGGCATTTTTGCAAAAATACACAGATTTTTTCCTTGTTCACCTGTATATATTGGTGTTCCACCATTTTTGACAACATTTATAAAATGTTCAGTAGAATTTATAAAAGAATACCTCCAATCTCTTGGAAGGTTATCTCCATAAGTTTTAACATCTCCATCAACATATACAACAATGGGGGGATATTGTGGACTTTTTGATACGAAATTTCCTCCACAAGTACATTGATTAATCCACATTATTCCTTTTGAGCCAGATATTTCAATATATTCATCACAATAATAATAATTACTTGGATAATATAGATTTGGAGCAAGGGTTATTTCCATAATTCCATATTTTGAGGGATCATCTGAATGTATTTTTGGATATTTCCAAAATATATAGCTAGGGAGATCCCAAATCCCAGTAAAATAATCTATCCAACTATATGCCTTTTCAACACGATCTTGACCCATTAACCATAGTGCCATTGAAAATTTATGAATACCATCATCATAAATCCAAGGATATCCCCCACATGTTTCAGTATCTGTCCGCCACTTAAAAGATAAAAGATCAACATACATGCTCGGTCCTCCTGCTGCAATAGTATTAATTCTGAAATTTAATAACTCTCCAATAACACCATTATTCAATAATTCTTTTGCTTTTAGATATATCGGGTAAAATCTGAAATTTTCATATAATTTTAATTTTACATTCTCTTTTTTACATACTTGAATCATCTTTTCACAATCTAAAATAGTATGAGCCAGAGGTTTTTGAACTGAAATACCAGGTACCCCTGCTTTCGCACAATATTCTGTCATGGAACTATGAAGATGATGTGGTGTTAAAATTTCTACAATATCTAAATCTTCATGATCAACCATTTTTTTATAATCGGTATAAATCTTTACAGTTCTTAATCCCCATCTTTCAAGTTTTTCTCCAGCCCTTTTCATGTCTGTATCAGAAACAGCAACAAGTTCTGTATCTTGTGAATGGAGATATCCTAATACATTTAAGTTTGAGATATCCCCACATCCTATTATCCCTACTCTAAGCATTTTCAAGAAGTATATTTAGTTTTTAATCTATTAAATTATCATACAATTATAAGGTTTTATATAACAAGTTGGTAAATTGCTTATAATAAATATTTAAAACTCTAAAGGATTTTACATAATAACTCTATAATAATTCAGAATTCTTATGGTTGAAGATATTACCCCTCGCGAACTATTAGGATTCCGATTAATTGGATATTCGATTGGAGATTTCGGAATTTCTTTAGTGAATATTTTAATTGGGACATTTATTTTTCAATTTTATGTGTACACTATTAACTTAAATTCTATTTTAACTTCTATTGGGATATCTTTGCATTTGTTTATTGGCGCTCTATTTTCAGTTATTTTTGGAGTAGTTGTTGATAATAAACCACCAGGGAAATTTGGAAAAAGACGCCCATTTTTACTAATTGGTCTTCCAGTATGGGTTTTAGCGAATATATTAATATGGTTTCCTCCTTGGTATGCCCCTCAATCAAATTCATTTTATTGGCCAACAGCAATTTATTTTTGGTCAATGATAATACTTAAAGCAATATCAGGAACCTTAATTTTTAATGTTTACTTGTCAATGTTACCGGAACAGTCTCAAACTGAAAAAAATAGAAAAGCAGTTGCTTCTATAAGAGCTGTTTTTGCGATAATAGCTTCAATCTTAGCTTTATTACTACCTTTGATTGTTCAAAGTATCCTCGAGGATCCTGAAAATGTAAAATGGTGGCAACCTTCAGGAAAACTGATATTATCTTATATACCAATAATTGGTATAACTTTTGCCTGTTTTGGTTTAATAACAATTATTTTTACATTCTTTTCAGTTAGTGAGAAATTTCACAATAATTCTCCTATTATTGAAAAAAATAAAGTTTCTATTGTTACAGCATTTCATCAGATAATAGTCCCTATTAAGGATAAAAAATTTCGAAAATTTTTATCAGTGAGATTTTTCAATAGTATTTCTGGTAAAACTCTTGGTATACTAGTCATCCCATTCTTAGCATTTGTACTTAAATTTAGAGAAAATGAATTCTTTATTTATATTCTTGTTTCAATCTTTTCTAAATTTACATGGTACTTAATTTGGCGTAAAATTTTTGCTCAAAAGAGCCTTGTCTCAAAATTTTCTATATTATTAGGATTTGCTTCCATTGCCTCATTACTAGACATAATATTTTTATTCCAAGACCTTGATTTTGTATTTAGAGTTGTCATGTTCATTATCGCCGTTGGTACGGTGTTGGGGGCAATGTATACTTTCCCATTGTTCTCTATACCGATAGGTGCGGCATTAGTACATGAAGCAGCTTATTCGATTGAGGAAAGTAACAGTACTAATGCGGTTTCCAGGTTATCGGGAGCTTATTATGGCTCATTATCTTTTATGGCATCTATGGGACAAGCATTTGCTTCTATAATGTTGGGCGTCATCCTTACAGGGCCAAATGAAAGTAATCCAATAATTATAACATGTTGTATATCTTCAATGGGTATTTTTTACCTGATTAGCTTATTTTTTGTCAAATGTATTAAGTTAAACTAAAAATACCTTTAATTTAATTTCACTTCCCATATTAATGGTTTATTTGGGGTGCTTTTACCATGAAAATTTATTTTGCCATCTTCTATGACGACTCTATCTTCTTTCTCATTAACTTTTATAGATGAAACAGCTTTAATTTCTTCTTTTTCAAGTTTTAATGATATTTTCCATGTACCTTCTATAAGGGGAGTATACCACCCAGAATATCCTTTTTTTGACTTCTCAAATCCCAAAATTGAAGAAGAAAATTTAAATTCATTTTGAGGCAGTATTGGAGCCAATTCTATACCTTTACTGTTAAATTTTGCACCAATAAGATGAATTGTATTGTATAAAGGCCATGCATGAGGATGCAAATCCATGATAGGGAAGTCTGTCCAGTTCACTCCAAATGTTTCATCATATATAGGTTCGCCTTCTTTCTTATTGCTACTAATTAAATCTTCACTGAAATGTGTTTGACCAGGATACTTGGAAAGATCAGAATTGTACACATCGGGACCGCTCCAGATTCCATACCATACTTCAGGATAATTCTCCGCATGGAATGCTAGTGTATTTTTTTTCCATTCATCCCAAGCCATATTCCTATTAACCAAAGATAAAGCCCAGATTAAAGTACCATTTATTGAAGGCCATACTCCTCCATTTACTCTCATTCCTAGTTCTCGTTTCATTGCATTAATCCCTTTACTAAGAAGTCTAGCACCAATTTTAGAGGGCTGACGTACTAACTTATCTATTGATTCCACTAATATTCTCATCTGATCTGAATCTACTGCACCTCCAATAATCGCCCAAGGTTGAGGTTCAAGCCATAATTGGTCTTCTCCAATCCATCCGATATCCTCAGTTAGCCAAGCACGTTTAAACCATTTTCCGTTCCATTGAACATGGACATTTTGCCTTTGATTGCTAGCATATTGGATAGCCTTTTTTGAATTATCAATATCACCAATAAAATCCAACATCTCTCCAAAAAGTTTAATAGCATATGATGCCATGGCAGCATTTAATACACTTTCTCCGTTCTTTATAATCTCATCGTGATTTTTCTCAGAAATATGTCCTAGAATAACACCGTCATTCCA
>JBHLKV010000123.1:0-8440 GCA_048886305.1 Candidatus Hodarchaeota archaeon | reverse complement strand
ACAATATAAATCTTTTGATTATGGATATGAAACCCCAACACCATTAAAAACATTATATAATGCATATGAAATTGCTAGAGAGGTTGGTTTAAAATATGTTTACCTTGGAAATTTGCCAAATACGAGATATGAACATACTATATGTCCAGACTGCTCTAATATAGTTATTAAAAGAGTAATCTTTGGTATTAGTGAATTGAATTTAGATAATAATGGAAAATGCAAATTTTGTGGATTCTCGATATGTAAAATGTAAAATTATGAAATTAAATAATGGTTATTATGACAGCAGATTTTGCTTTTATAAATGGCATAAATATATGCTATAAAAAGTATGGAAAAGGTTATCCATTGATATTAGTAAGTGGTTTTAGTGGAACAAAAGAAGGATGGATTGCCCAAATAGGGACATTAAGTGAAAAATTTGAAGTAATCATCTTTGATAATCGAAGTTCAGGTAAATCTGATCATCCTAATGAGCCAATTACAATGCAAATGTTTGCAGATGATCTTAAAGGTTTAATGGATTTCCTTCAAATAGAGAGAGCACATTTAGTTGGGCAAAGTTTAGGTGGAATGATAGTTCAACAGTTCACATTAAATTATCCTAAATATGTGAATAAGTTAGTACTAATGAATACAACTTATTCGGCAAAAAGGATCCATGATATACTTATAAAAACAACTTCTGAAAACCTAAATCGAAGCCCAGAAGAGGCATTTTGGGAACTCTCGCCTTTTCTATACCATCAAAAATTTAGAGGGCAGATGAAGGCGAACCCTAAAAAAAAATTTTATAATCTATTCTCTGTTGAAGATTTAATTAAAATTGATATAGAAAAAAAAGTGTCCGCTCAAGATCTTATAAACCAAGCCCATTCTTTATTACACTTTAATAGTTTTAACAAGTTAAATAAAATTAAAAATCCTGTGTTATTAATTGCTTCATCTAATGATATTCTTACACCTCTATCATTTATAAAAGAAATGAACGAAATAATTCCAAATAGTATTTTAAAAATTATTCATCAAGCAGGTCATATGGTAAATATTTCAAATGCTCCCGAAATTAATAAAACGATTATTGAATTTTTAGAGAATAATAATTGATTATATATATGAGTCAAATTAAGGATATTTATTATTAAAATGACAGAATTCTTTGCTGATATTAATGGAATAAGACTTTGTTATGAAGTGAAAGGAAAGGGAAAACCGGTATTTTTAGTTCATGGTTTTGGTTCAAAAAAAGAAAGCTGGATGGCTCAGTTTGTTCCTTTGGCTGAGCATTTTGAGGTAATAAGGTATGATTGTCGGGGAACTGGTAAATCAGAACGACCAGATCAGCCATATACTATGGATTTATTTGTTGAAGATCTCAATGGATTAATGGATTTTTTGAAAATTCAGACTGCTTATTTTATAGGATTTTCTCTTGGTGGAACCATTCTCCAGAATTTTGCTTTAAAATATCCTGATAAAGTTGAAAAATTAGTTTTAATCAGCTCTATAGCAAAAATCCCTGAAGGAGGAGGTCCAGAAGCATATGTTAAATCTCGGTTAGAAGGATTGGAATTATTAAAAAGAGATCCAGAAGCTGCCTTTTGGAGTAGTACTATATTAGGATTCTACTATAAATTTAGAAAAAAAATGGTAAATGAACCGAAAAAAAAGTTTTATGGTCTCTGGTCAGCTGAAGATCTTTTAAACTATTTTAAAACTGATCCACCTACTCCTCAAGATATCAAAAATTTAGCACATGCTCTTAAAACACAGAATACTTTCAATAGCTTACATGAAATTAAGCAAAAAACACTGATATTAGCTGCTTCGCATGATAGATTAGTACCTAAATCAATTATGTTGGAAATTCATGAAAGAATACCCAATAGCTTATTCAAGGTAATTGATAAAGCAGGTCATGAATATCTAAAATCTAAAGCTTCTGAAGTGAATAATATTATTATTAACTTTTTAAAAGATTAGAATGTGAAATATTTCAAGATTCTTATTTATAGAATTTAGGAAAAAATCTTTAATATTGATGAAGATTTGATTATCTAACTTGAAATTATTGCATAGATGATTCTTACATGTCTGAATTATTTGCTGATGTTAATGGAATAAAAATATGCTATGAAATAAATGGTGAAGGAGTACCAGTTTTCTTAATTCATGGATTCGGTGCAAAAAAGGAAAGTTGGATAGCCCAATTTGGTCCTTTATCTGAGCATTTCAAGGTAATAAGATTTGATAATCGGGGATCAGGTAAATCAGATCGTCCAAATCAACCATATACTATGGAATTATTTGCTGATGATACAAATGGTTTAATGGAATATCTCAAAATCGATAAAGCTCACATTGTTGGAGTATCAGTTGGAGGCATGATTGCTCAACATTTTGCGGTAAAATATCCCAATCGACTAAATAAATTAGTTTTAATTAATACCACTCCTAAATGGCCTGAAGAAAAATCTGGCTTAGAAGTCTATAAGCAAAGTAAAATTGCAGGCTATGAAAAAAGATTGAAAGATCCTGTTAAAGCATTTTTCGATTCAACTCCTATGGGTTATACACTTAAATTTCGAAAAGAGATGAAACAAAATCCAAATAAGAAATTTCATGGTCTGTTTTCAGCGGAGGATTTGATTAGAGAAGATAGTATTAACCCTGCAACTCCACAAGATATAGAAAATCAAGCACATGCGCTAGGGACTCATAATATTATTGACCGATTGCATGAAATTAAAAGTGAAACATTAATATTGTGTGCTTCAAATGATCGCCAAATGCCTAAATCTGTTAATTTGCAAATTCATGAAAGAATTCCTAATAGTAAATTCATTGTAATTGAGAAAGTAGGACACAGTTCTAACAAAGAAAAAGCACCAGAAGTTAATAATCATATAATTGATTTTCTTAAAAGTTAGAGATTATAAACATGACAGAATATTTCGTAGATCTTAATGGAATAAAAATATGTTATGAAATCTTTGGAAAAGGAGAGCCCCTCATTTTAATTCATGGTTTTGGGTCTCGAAAAGAAGGTTTTAAATGCCAAATCCCTGCTTTATCACAAAGGTTTAAAGTTATAACTTTTGATAATCGAGGTGCTGGAAAATCTGAGAGAGTTGATGACCCCTACACAATGGAAACTTTAGCTGATGATATTCGAAGTTTACTAGATTTCTTTAAAATAAAAAAGATACATGTATTAGGTGTATCAATGGGGGGATTAATTGCTCAACAGTTTGTTCTGCGATATCCAGAATATATTGATAAATTATTATTAATAAATACCGTTTATGGCACTCCTGATAATGTAGGCTTAGATCTTATTAAAAAAAATCGACTAGAACAATTAGAACTTACTAAAAGAGACCCTGAGAAGGCATTCTGGGATAATGCTCATATTTGGTTTTATCATAAATATCGAAAAGAAATTAAAGCGAATCCCAAGAAAAAATTTTATGGAATCTGGTCTGCTGAAGATGAAATAAGAGAAAGCACGATTGATATGCCAACTCCTCGTGATATAGAACTTCAAATCGAAGCACTCAAGGGTTTTAATTCTTTAGATAAATTACAAGAAGTAAAAAACAAAACATTATTATTAGCAGCATCTCATGATAAAATTTGTCGGGAAAAAATAATGATGGAAATGCATGAAAGAATTCCTAATAGTATATTCAAAGTCATTGAAAAAGCAGGACACGAATCACCCAAAACGAGAGCCCCTGAAGTTAATCAAATAATAATTGATTTTTTAACAAATTAAAAATAACAATTATTCTGGAACAATAATTTCTTTTTTAGTAGGGAACTCATATTGCTTCAATTCTATAGTTTTAAAACTCATTAGAAAAGGAACTAACGCTATTGAACTAATTACGAAACTTAAGTAGTATGGAACAAAAAAACCAAGCATAAAAGTTCCTATTAAGGGTCCTATAATTTGTGCGAAACTATCTAATCCAGATGAATAACCATTGATTTTTCCTTGTTCTCGTGGTGATACTGATTGACTTATTTTGCTATTTAGTGGTCCTCGTGTTAAAGATGCTGCAAAACTAATACACAATATCATTATTAAAAACATGACAGGATTAATAGAAAATCCAACAATCAAAAACGTGATTAGGAACATACCCAAACCCAATTTTATGGCATTATTATCTCCTAATTTTTTGATTGCTGGTTTAAATAGAGTAAATCGAATCGTAGCCCGAAAAATACCAGAAATCATCAACAAGATTCCTATTTCAAATGATCCTAATCCAAAAACAATTTCTGCGAAAAATGATAAGGAAGACATTGCTATCATAAAAGAAGCAGTATGAAAACCCCATAATGTTAAATAATACATAGCATTTTTATTTTTTCTGATTTTTGAAACTACTGTTGTTATCATTTCATGATGTTGTTGACGTTTAGATTTTGGCCAAGTTTCTTTTAATATAAAAATTGTAATTAACATAGTAAATGCTGATAATCCGGCTGCAAATAAACCAGGAAGTAAAATTCCACCGAGACTGAAGAGGGTTCCTCCTAATCCTGGTCCAATAAGGGAGGCTAATACATGAGCAACACCTACATTTGCCATTTGAATACTTCTATCTTTAGGGGGCACTTCATCACCTATAATTGCTTTTGCGATCGGGAAATTTCCCCCAAAAACCCCGTCTACTATACGCGATATGATAATCATCCAGATTGAATTTGAAAAAGCTAATAAGATAAAACCAGTAAAAGTTCCAAACTGAGAAATTAAAAGTAACGGCTTTCTGCCAAATTTATCACTTAATTTTCCCAAGATTGGCCCAAAAATGAATGAGAACATAGCATTTACAGATAAAACTATACCCATGATAAAGATATGAACATCAAATTGTTTGGCAATAAAAGGGGCCATTGGGAGAATCATTGAAAAACCAATTATATCGATAAAAACAGCTATCCAAAGAGGAGATAAAGTAGGATACACGAATAATCTGCGTCTTTTATTGGTTTTTTCATTTAACATAGAAATTCTTATACATCTAATGATGATGATTGCAAATCCAAATTAATTATTAACTTAAAAATTTAGCATTATTTTTTATAAAAAATGTAAAAGATTATTAATTGGCAATTCTAAATAATTTAATATAATTCTTCATTGGGTTTTATATTATGAGTGCTGATAGCTTAAAGAATGATCCTAATTCTGTTGGAGAAGAAGGAAAAACAGTTGAGCTTCCTGCAATTGATTTCTTTAAAATTAATTTTATAAGCTTCTTAGTACCTCTATATGTGTGTATAGGCATCTTTTTTCTTTTTGAATACTTTTTTATTAGATTGTTTTCAATTCCTCTTTTCTTACATTTACTTATCTTACCAAGTTTTCTTTTGTTTCTCTATTATGTCTATTTGATTATTTTAATCGAGTTTGTAACCTTTTGGGCTAAGTGTTGGTATAAAAAATCCCCACCTCAAGAGGGTGTTTTTGCTCGAGTACTTGATGATATTAATAGTCCAGAAGGTAAAATGATGAAATATTATCATAAGAGAGGTTTCATAATCAAATATCCAATGTGGATAACTTCTAAATCTCCATTTCCATGGCTCGTGAATCGAACACTTCGAAAAGTTTCGCATAATAAAATTGGACATAATGTTATTTATTGCGATGCGTATGTTGGATTAGAATTTACAGATTTAGGTGAGAATACTTTTTTTTATCCTACGAGTGCTTTATCAAGTCATGCTGTTAACACAATTTTCGGTAAAATTACTATGATGGAAATCAACATTGGAAAAAATAATACTTTTTATCCAGGTACAATTGCAGGTCCAAATGCGTTGACGACAGAAGATAATATTATATTCCCTAATACCGTATTACATAAAAATTGGCGAGGAAAGGATGATAAAAAGTACTATCAAGGTAGCCCTGGACGTCCGATAGAAATTAGTCATTTAATTAATCAACAAAAAACTACATAATTTGTTGAATACTTGCTAGACTCTTGAAAAGATTTTTAAACTGTTTCAATTTTATCAAACTCAAGTTTTAAAGTTAGAATAAGACTTATAAAAAAATTTAATTATTTCATTTTATTATTAAATTTATAGAAAAAAGAAAGCATAGTGGATAAAATTTGAGAAAGTTAATAAAACTGTATTTAACTCTTTCAATATTACTGATTGCATCGGGAACTTCACTCTTTTTCATATTAAACCTTTTTGAGATTTTTAGTTCGACAAATATGACATTTACAACAGGTGAAAATTATGGAGTTAATTATGCTCAAGGATCAGGAAACTTACGTGTACAATGGAAACTCATTTATGAAGGAAGCAATGACTATATGTCTGACCATACTTATATAACAACCGCGACCGGAAATGTGGAAGAAATAGGTTTGGTTTATTATGAATTATGGATATACGTTAATTATTATTATAGAAGAATACTGTGGTTGAACTTAAGCCAACCATCTACTAATTATCATCATTCTTTTGGACTTGATTACCTTCTTAAAGATGATGTTGTTGATTGTATAGGATATGCTGATGTCCAATTCAATGTTAGTGGGGTAGTTCAAGAGGAAACTTTTAATTTCGATTTATCTATAACAATTCCTACAGACACAAGAGCTAGATTATATGAAACTGATTTATCATTAATTTGGATTAACTCTTTTCTTGTTATTGGTTTAGGTGTTATGATAATCTATATAGCAAAAACTATCAGAAAGATACAATATGAGAGGATAATGTCAAAGGAGGATAAAACAAGAGATGAGGAGTTTTTTGAATTTATAAAGGAAAAATCAAAAGATAAAAATTAATTATTTGACAAAAATATCCTCTTTAAAGAATCATTCCTTTCAAACAAAATAAGAGTCTAATTTTTTGGATATTTTCCATACTTTTGAAGAAATTCTCTATAATTATTCATATTATTGAGTATTTTTCCACACAAATCAAAGTTTTCGAATACGGGGACATTTCTGTTAAGAAGTTTTAATTTGAATTTATAACGACTTTTGTATTCCTCAAATCCTTCCGAAATTTTTAACATTACACAAACCATAGGTTTTGTACAAGTTCGTTTTGCTTTACTAATATATCTGATAAATTCTCGATTTAAATCCACACCTTTATCAAATCCTAATTTTCCTAGAATTGAATCTTCTAATTTGCGAAATCGTTCAGGATCCTTAACAAACACTATTGATGATATATTTGGATCTTTATCTAGAGTTAAGATTGTACGATAATATATATGAGGGAGAGCTCCCTGAGCTCCAAGATCAATAGGATTTGTAAAATTAGTATTTACATCAGGTAAGAAACGACTCATTTTGATAATTGTTTTTTCAGTTAGTTGAGGAATTTTCAAATTATATTTTTCTAAAGTATCCCCTGCCTCTATTGTTGATCCTCCACCAATTCCTATCAAACCTATATTGCGTGAATTTGGTAAATGGATTAGTTTAAAAGCAGAAGCTAAAGCTGCAAGTTCGACTGAGTTATCTACTAGGCTACAGCCTGTTTGTTTAGCAACTGCTTGCCAGATTTTATTATTTCCTGCTAAACCTCCAGTATGGGACATTATAGCTTTCTTCGTTGCTTCTCCATAACCTGCTCTCCATAGGATTACTGGTTTTCTATGCAAATTACATTTTTTTGCTGTTTGCATAAAACGACGGCCAATCTTCTGAGTTTTAAGGTTTTCAAGATATAACCCTATAATAGCTGTACGGTTATCATAAAGAAAGTATTCTAAAAAATCGGGATGAGATAAATCAATAGCATTTCCAATTGAAATCATTTTTGAAACTTCTACTCCATAAGTACAAGCTAATTGAGCTACATTTACTGCTAATCCACCAGATTGCAGCACAGATCCAAAATTTCCAGCTTTTTTTGATTGATCTCTTCCAATATATAATCCTGCTTCTGGATTATAAACACCCAAACAATTTGGTCCTATGATACGAATGTGATATTTTTTAGCTATGCTTAGCACTTGGCTCTCTAAATTTTCATTTCCAGCTTCACTAAACCCAGAAGCAAAAATTGTGGCAAATGGAACACCTTTCTTTCCAGTTTCTTCTAAAACTTGAGGAACTATTTTAGCAGGAACACCAATTATTACATAATCAATTGGATTTTCTTCAGGGATTTCTAGAATTGAGTTATAAACCTTTAAACCAAATAATTCAGTGCCAGCTAAACGGGGATTAAATAGATAAATAGGGTTTCGAAATTTATCCTTCATAATTTCAACAAAATATCCGCCTCCAGCAGGTTTGTAACTAGCTCCAATAATACCAATAGCTCTCGGGTAAAATAATTTATTAAAATCAATTTTTTCTGTTGAAATTGAATCAGACATAATTAAATAAGGAGATATTAATGAATAATTCTAAAATATAATAATTAAAGT
>JBHLKV010000122.1:0-8440 GCA_048886305.1 Candidatus Hodarchaeota archaeon | reverse complement strand
TAATCTGGTCAATCTGCTTAAGGATAGTGGACCTACAAGCGATTTGACATTCTTTTTTTTTAATCTTTTTTTTTAAAAATTTTTTATTCAATTTTGTATATGACTATTTATATGGAATTCAATCATAATAAAGAGAAAAGGTTTGTTTTACCCAATTCTCAATGTCTTTCCTAGAATTAGATTGTGGTTGCGCTCCTTTATTAATATCTTTTTTCCTTTGTTCCTCCATCTGTCTTGAAAGATCTTTTAACGAGATAATTTCTCCATTTTTAAGTTCTATTTCGACAACTGTTTTAAAAGCCATTGGTCTCTGAAAACCCATATGGACGTACATGGATTGTATAAAGTCTTTTGCGAGAAGAATACTTCCAGTAAAATGTGTTTTAAGATTTAGATTATTATAATAATATTTGAATAGACTATCCCCTTCTTGAGGTTCTATTCCATTGATTTTTGGAGGATTATTAACATTAACTAACAATTTATCAAGAATTAATTGCTCTTTTTTAAATCGATATTTAATGACATAACCCCGCCAACAAGCTGTGCAGCTAAAATATGGTGTTAATCCTAAATCCTCAGGTTTAAATAAACCTTGACCTTTTAAACCAACTAACGAAAAAGATTCACCATTTAAGTTAAATTCGTCTGGTATTTGTGCTGTTATTATAAATACACCCCTTTTGTATTTTAAAGTTTTAAGATAATGCTTAATAATATTGGAAATTTCTCATCTGAACCCCATACTACATAGATCTTATCATCTATCGGAACTGCGACATGTCTTGCTGCTACGATCCAATCAGTTCCAACGTTATTACCTGTTTTAGTTCCTTCTTTAAACTTGAAGTACATAGTCATACTTAAATAATCTTGAATTTTTGTATCAGTTATTTTAATATCTTCTAAATCAGGGATTGTATACTCATTTATATCAAGATCAGGCTGTATTAGTTCCCTTATTTTTTCAGATGATAATTGTAAAGCAGCCCTTATAATTACTTCTTCTTTTATTTCTTTATCATATTCAAAAATAATAAGACCACAATCTTTTTCAACTCCAGTGATTCCAAGAGTTTTAAAGTCAAAAGTCTTTTGTGCATAAAGTTGTAAATCCTTTTTGATCTCTGAGAGATCAATCCATCCATTTTCAAGATTCTCACCCATAATAAATCGAAAACTCTTTAGAATTTTCAATTCATCTTCTTTTGATCTAATAATCTCATCCATTAAATTATTTAGAGGTCGAGCTACAAAAATTTGAGCGCCTTTAGGAGTATCTAACACAAGGTCTACCCAGTTTTTCTTTACGAGGCGTTCCATTATTCTATATATTGTAGTTCTTTTGATATCCAATTCTTTGTGTATATTCCCCACTTTATCTCCGTTTTCCCCTTTTCTCAATAAACTTAAATAGACTTTTGCCTCCTCAAGACTTAAACCAACTTTTAATACTCCTAACTGTTGCAAATTTTCAATATCATTAAGAAGAATTCGAGGGGTCGCCCATTTTAATTCCTTTATTTTGCCTAATTCAATATCTAAATCCATGTAAGGTTTTTGCGAACTTAAATTTCTTAAAGCTTTAGAAGCGTCTATTAAACCCAATCTCATTGATCCATCAGGTGAAATTTTACAGATGATTTTCCTCTCTTCATCTCTAAAACATATAATCCCACCTTCTTTTGAAGGACTTGTAGCAATGAGCTTTTCATTAGTATTTTGCAATATAACATAATTTATACTTGAAATTGTAATATTCCCTGGTTCTTGGGAATCCCAAACTGAGTTTATAGTATCAATATCTTCACTAATATCCCAGTTTTCTGTTGAATATATGATTTTTTTTTCTCCTTCTATTATAGCAACCGAAATTGTTTTTGATTCTGATTTTATTATATTTTGAACCTCAAGTAATATATTTTCCATTTTGTAAACCAACCATACTTTTTTTTAAAAAAAAATTAATTTATACTTAAATTAGAAACAACGATGAATTATTTGGGGGCCCATCTCTTTGTATTCTCTTCGAGTAATCCACATTCCATGAAATGTTTTAAGTGAGCTCAAGATTGACCCACCAATCCACACGGAATACATGCGCTCTGGAGGAGCAATAATTCTAACGTCCACACTATCCGGGATTTGCTCTTTAATTTCTTTTATTAATCTTTGCTTTATCCCTGGAAACATGGTACTACCACCCGAAAGAACTATATTGCTAAAAAGATCTCTTCGTAGATCAACATCACAATCTGATATAGCCCCCACTACTACATCATCCAAAGGTGCTAATTCTTTACCTACTACAGAAGGGTTAAATAAACATTCAGGAGCTAAGAACCTTTCAAGCCCTATTGAAATTGTTTCTCCATCAGGAAGCATATAATTCTTTTGCATACCGGAAACTTTATTCGAAAGCATAATTTCTTTCTCGGGATCCATTGCCACATAGCATAGTTTTTCTTTAATATTTCTTACTATTTCCTTCTCTGCTGATGAGACCAATGAATAACCATTTTGTCGTAGCATTCTCTGTAAATAGGTAGTAACATCTCTTCCAGCCAGATCAATTCTTTGAATTGCATGGCTTAAAGCAAATCCTTCATAAATTGGTACTATATGAGAAACGCCATCTCCAATATCTATAACACATCCAGTTGTACGACCAGAGGCGTAAAGTGATAAAACTGCTTGTGTTGCAATATAAAGACCAGGAACATTAAATGTTTCAAACATAATTTCTGCCATTTTTTCTCTGTTTTGTCGTGGATTTAATGGAGCTTCTGTTAAAAGAACAGGATGTTCTGAGGGATCTATTCTTAGATCAGTATAGAAAGTGAAATGCCAAATACGTTCCATCGCTGGCCAATCATTTATAATTCCATGTTCCATCGGAAATTGGAGATTCATTATTCCTTTAAGTTCCATTGCTTCTTCACCGATATACCACTCTCTTGAGTAATCTTTCACATCTGGCATTATATTTCCATACTTTGGCTTTCCTATTATAGTAGGAAATACTGATCGTGGTTGATCTTCTCCTCCAAATCCACTTTTACTTATTCCCGTGCCATTATCTAACACAATTGCTTTTGAAAAAACCCCATTGACTGAAATTTTTAAACCACCTCTTTTTCATTATAAAGATTGTTAAAGAGTAAATAGAAACACAAATATTTAAATTTTGTCACAATGTCGTGACAATCATGTTATGATATTGAAACGATATGAACTAAGAAATCAAAATTCGTTTTAAATGACGCAAAAAACTAATTCAAAAATAAGAAGTATTACAAATAATTAGAAATTGGAATCCGACAAAAAGATTTGATACTTTTTATTGATAAATAAATACTATAAATTTAAATAGATGTTATGTGTAATATTAAGCGATAAAGCTTTTCTTATATTAATAGGGTTGCAATTTTAAATATATAAGATAAAAAAATTATTTTACTTGTTTAAAATGATTCAGGAGTTAATGATAGTCAACAAAGCGGGAATTGCTTTATTTTATCATGACTTCTCGGGGAATAATATAATTAAAGATCAACAATCATTAGCAAGTTATTTCGATTTAATTTGTCGTTTTACTAAAAATCAGTTTAAGGAAAGCCTAAAGACAATTTCTTTAGATAATTCTATTTTTTTCATTTTTACACATAAATCAAGGTTGCATATCATATTCAAATGTGATAACGAAATATTTGATAGCAAGTTATTAGAATCTTTAGCTGATAAGATAATTGATAACTTCATAACAAATTTTAAGAATGACTTAGAAGATTTTAATGGAGAGATTTCTAACTTTCGTTCATTTTCTCACGTTCTTGAAGAAGTTATAGATTCAAAAGGAAAAGATATTAATAAAATTCCATTAATCCAAGAATAATATCAGCAGTATAGTTCTTTCTGTTTCTATTTTGGAAAAATTAATATTATATATGAAAACTAAGATCTTATTTATAAGTAATGAGCTATATAGAGAAAAAATACCTGGATAAAATTAACCAAATTTTCAAGGAATTACCTACTTTAGAAAGAATTCTACTTAAAATATTAAATCAAAAATCAGTTAAAAATGTCGATGAGGTTGCGAAATTATGTGCTGAATTTAATAAGAATATTAATCTAATTCTTAAAAAATATTATCCTGAAGTCAAGGAGATGAATGATAAATTGGTTATTAAATCATTCTTAAAATTTTATTACGATCTAATTGATAAATTGACAGATTTAGTTAGAAATATCGAAAATTTTCAAAAAATTGACCAAGAATATTATAATACTTTAATAGCTTTTATTGAGGATAAAGAGAATTTAATTTCTGGAAAATACAAATTCATATGTACTAGGGAATTAACTGCTTTTTATGATCAAAATTCAAGGAACAGTTTAGAAAAGATTTTAGCAGAAAAGTTAAAATTACGGAGTAGAGAATTCTTTACGTTTGGATCTTTGGAAGTGGAATTAAAAAAGATTGCAACTATTACTGGTGCTTCTAAAATTGAAATCAAGCCAGCTTCGAATTTAGATAGAAAAGAGTTAGATTCAGCACAATCTATAATTAATATTGCATTGAATAATGACCAAGATGGAGAGAACTTATATAAAATTGGAGAAGAGATAAAAAAATTCTTAGTTTCAAAAGGATATAAGGCGGTATATAAACACGGTAAGGTAATTACTAACGCTGTGCTATTATCAGATAGTTAGTTGTTTTAATATTTTATTTCTTCTAAATATTGATACAAATTGTTCAAATCTCATAAAATATTTAATTTTAAGAATATTATAAGTGATGATCTCTATGGCAAAAAAGGTAAAAGAAGTTCCTATCACTGGAATTACTGTGTCTAAAGAAGAAGATTTTTCAGGTTGGTATACTGAATTACTTAATAAAGCAGAGTTAGCGGATGTCAGATATAATATTAAAGGATTTGTTGTTTACCGTGAATGGGCTACACTTACAATTAGAAAGATGTATAAAAAAACAGAAGATTTACTAGAAAAGAAGGGACATCTCCCTTTAACAATGCCTTCTCTTATTCCTGAATCAAATCTTGTATTGGAATCTCAACATCTTGATGGCTTTACTCCTGAAGTATTTTGGGTTACAGAAGCAGGAAGTTCTGGTAAATTATCAGAACGAATGGCATTACGCCCTACAAGTGAGACTGCTCTTTATCCAATGTATGCTTTATGGATAAGAAGCTATAAAGATCTACCATATAAAAGATATCTTTCATGCCAGGTCTGGAGATATGAAGGGAAAATGACAAGACCATTTTTTAGAGGTAGAGAATTTCATTGGATTGAATCGCATAATGTTTTTGCTACAATGAAAGATGCAATGGAGCAAGTTAAAGAGGATATGGAAACAACTTATCAGATTCTTCAGGATGAGTGTTGTATTCCTATAATCTTTTTTCAAAGACCAGAATGGGATAAATTTCCAGGAGCAGTTCATACTTATGCAGCTGATGCATTAATGGGCTCTGGAAAAGTCTTGCAATTACCCTCTACACATTTGTTAGGCCAGATTTTCTCAAAACCATTTAACGTAAAGTTTGTAGATTCTGATGGAGAGGAGAAATATGGGTATCAAACATGTTATGGTCCTGCTCAAAGTAGAAATTATGGAGCTATGATTGCATATCTGGGGGATGATAAGGGGTTAGTTTTACCTTTTGATCTTGCTCCTGTCCAGATAGTTATAATTCCCATACTCTATAAAGGTAAAGAAGATATTGTTTTAAAGAAAGCAAAAGAAATAAAAAATCTGCTTAAAGATAAATATATTATCAAATTAGATGATTCTGATGAATCTGTTGGTAATAAATTTTATTACTGGGAATTAAAGGGAATCCCAATACGAATCGAACTGGGACCTAAAGAGATAGAGAGCAATCAACTAATTGTGGTAAAACGTCATAATGGTGAAAAAATCACTATTAAAAGTAAGGATTTAACCACCGTTATTGATTCTATTGCTAAAAATTACACGAAAGAAATAAAAGAGAAAAAATTTATAGAATTTGAGTCTCAAGTCGAATGTGTATATGAAAAAGATGCAGCAATAAAAGCAATTAATAATGGAAAAATCGTTTGTTGTGGTTTTTGCTCAATTGATATGGACGGTTATCACTGTGCTGAAGTGGTTGAAAAGGAAATTGGTGGAGAAATTCGAGGTAGAAGAGTAGATGAAGAAAAACATGAATTTGTAACTTGCTTAATATGTGGAAAACCTGCTGGATGTACTGTTTATATTGCTAAAAGTTATTAAAAATAAGCATCTTAGGAGGATATGGGTATGGTAATAATTGATTTTCATGTTCATGCACAAAAATTAGAGACTCTCTTAACAGATGAGCCAGAATTTTTGGAAAAAGAAGTAATTCTTACGTCTATGGATGAAGCAGGTATTGATTATTCTGTGCTCCTTGTTGTTGCTAAGCAAGGAGAGATAGAGAAAACGAGAAAAGTAAATGACCAGCTAGCTGCTCTTTGTAACAATGAAAAAAAATTCTTTGGCTTTGGTTCCATTCATCCTTTAGATGGTGAACCAGCACTGGAGGAAATGACTCGTTGTGTTAAAAAGCTAGGTTTAAAAGGATTCAAATTACATCCAATAATTCAAGATCTAGATGTTGGTGACCCTTCATTAATTAAAGTTTTTCAAAAAGCAGCTGAGTTGGAGGTTCCTATTCTCATAGATTCATGTGATCCCCGGGATGCAACTCAAAATACAAAATTCTTTAATCTAGCTCTTGCTTGCCCAAACACAAAAATATGTTATGCTCATGTTGGTTTACATCGTTTTATGGATTATTTTATCTTTGGATATTTAAAAGGTAATCCTTATTTTAAAATGAAAGTTTATTTTGATCTTACTAGTATTTGTTCTGTTTTTAAAAATTCTCCCTTCCATGAACAAGTTCGTTGGATTACCGAAAAACTTGGATCTGATTGTCTTCTCTTTGGTTCGGATTTTCCAGGAAATAACCAGAAAGAATCTTTAGAGGATATTAGCAATTTTGGTTATCCTAAGGATTGGATTCCGAAAATTCTTGGAGAAAATGCAATGAAATTGTTAAAGATTTAAATTAATTGTTTTTAAAGTCCAAATAAGATTAATGATGACATTACAGCTCCGCTAATAATAGGAACTGTAAAATTATCATTCATTCCTAATGGTAAAAACTCCGTAATAGTTGCAGCAATTCCTCCTGCTATTAAAATAACTAGTGGTATATCAATTAGGTTATAAATAAAATATCCACAAATTAATACTGTACCAAGGTATGCAAGAGTCCCTTCAATAGATTTATCAAATAATTTATGACGTCCATAAGCTAATCCAAATATTTTACTAAAGATATCGCCAAAAACAAGGAAAACTATTGCTGTTATTGCTATATATATCGGCTTGAACACTAAAAGACTTATAAAAGTAGAGATAAGGAAAATAGTCATTGATGAAAATTTACCTTCTTCACCTTTCCTGAAAATTGCTTTTATTTTAACAGTTAATAATTCTTGGGTTTGATGTGAAAGAAATCGAGAAAGATCAAGACCAATAAAACATAAACTTACAATGCCTATTAAGATGAGACCTACGGTTTCTGAAAAGACAAAATAAAACAATAGAAATAAAAGGGAAACAGGTCTTATTGCCACTCTCCACCAATGAGATTTAAAACCCTCATCTTCAATGTTAAATATTTTCAACCTAATAACACTATAAATACCAAATAATAAAAGAAAAAAAAGAATTATCCAACAAAATATATTATAAGGATTATTAGGATAATGTAAATAAATAGCATAACCATAAATAGGCATAACAAAAATCATTGGCATGGATTTTTTAACTCGGGATGCTGAATAAAAGATTACATATATAGCAGCTGAATAACAAAATACAAAAAAAAATTCAATAGTAATAAAATATTGAGTGAAGAAATAAAGTAGCATTATTCCTGTAGCAGTTGCTATTCCTTGACCACCACGAAACTGCATATAAAAAGGCAAAATATGTCCTATAATAGCAGCATATCCACTTACTTGAGCAAAAACAAAATTGGCTCCTATTGCTAGTGCAATAAAAATAGCAATTATGCCTTTAAAGGTATCATAAAATGCTGTGAGCATTGCATATTTTATTCCTAAAACAATACGTACATTAGAAGTACCTGCATTTCCGGTTCCCTCTTCCCGTATATCAATACCTTTCAGTCTTCCAAAAAAATAACCAGGATTAATTGTACCTAAAAGATACCCGATTAAAATACTTAATAAGCCTATTAAAATTTCAATAGCATTCATATTTCATATCATTTTTTTAAAAAAATGAGTATTAATCAGAAATTATTTAATATTGATTTATGAATTTATTAGATGCCTTTAGATATTTAATATTTATGAATTTTGAATT
>JBHLKV010000121.1:0-8668 GCA_048886305.1 Candidatus Hodarchaeota archaeon | reverse complement strand
ATTCTAATAATCAAGTAATAATCACAAAACGCTTATTATAGGCTATTTTTTGAACGTTTTAGGAAAAAATTTAGTTTTATATTAAAAATGAAAAATCCAGTTCAATTATAAATGTTTCAAGATTTTATATACTTAAGAATATAGAAAATATATTTTAAGCTGAACTTTTTTATTAATATATACAAAAGATTTCGTGAAGATCATAATGGGAAAGGATGAATCTAAAGACGCAGTCATAGATAAACTGAAAGCTGAAATTACAGAAAAAGATGATACATTAAGGAAAGTGGAGGAATCTATACATAAATTGAATGAAAAATTTCAAACTCAAGATAATCTTATAAATTCTCTCAAAGATTCTATAAAGTTAAAGGATGATCAGATAAAAACTATTCAAGATTCATTAGAATTAAAAGATCAGCAAATTAAAACTTTTGAAAATTCATTAAAAACAAAAGATGAAAAAATAGCTACGTTAGAAAAAACAATTGAACTAAAAGAGGAGGAATTAAAAGCCCAAGGATCGGTTGTAACCACCGAAAAGGATGAAAAAATTAAAAACCTTCAAAAAGAGATAGATATTTTAAATGATGAATTATCAAAGGCAGATGTTGATTTAGAGACCCTAGAATTGGAAAATGAGAAATTAAGACAGGCACAATCAAGCTCAACAGGTTTAAAAATCATTGATTTTACAAAAACTGAAATTACTAAATCTGAGATTCTTCAAAAAATGAGGGAAATTCTAGAAAAAGGTTTACACAATGTTATGATTGTTGTCCCTAATATTGTTGATTTACAGGAGTTATATCTTTATGAAGTGAAATCGTCGGTAAATATGAGGATTTCTTGTTTAATTAATCCAGGAATAGATGAACATTCTGAATTATTAGATGAATTTACTAGTCTTGATAACATTACTCTAAGAAGTTATGAACGTGAGGATAGATATGTTATTGTGAGAGATGGTGAGGAAATGTTCATTGCTGTTAAAGGAAATTCTGAGAATAATCACTTAGCAATTCATACTAGAGATTCAAAACATATTCGACTCTTCAATTCACTAACTATGGAAGGATGGTTGCAGAGTAGAGGAATTTAGAAATCCTTATATTTCTACGTAAGTTCTATCTCCTTTATTAAAATGAGCAAGATAATTATATCCTATCTTCTTTAGTAAACCAATAATATTTTTAAATTCCCAAGCGATATAAATAGGATTATGAGCATCAGAGCCTAATAGTATTGGAATATCAAGATTGTGCATTTCTTGAATAAGTTCTTTACGTGGGTATTGTTCTTTTACATCTTTTCTTAATCCACTTGAATTTATTTCTATTACAACATCCCTTTTTTTGATAAGTTCTAAAGATTTCATCTCTTCATTATTTACTGTTTCTTTATTATTAGGGATATCGTTAAATTTCTTAGGCAAATCAAAATGAGCTATAATATCTATATTGAATTTATTGGAATTTAGCATTTTTTGTACTGTTTTATAATACTCCATATATACTTTATCAGGACCATAATAGTCATAATCATTTCTAAATCGACTATCATCAAATCCCCATGCTCCTCTTCCATCATAAAAATTTAAAATATGAATAGAACCTAAGAGATAATCCAGATGATTTTTATACTTACATAGATGGGTATTAAGAGCAGACACTTGATTCTCAACAAAATCTACTTCAAATCCGATTCTTATATTTATCTTTTTTCCATATTTATTTTTTAAATATTCTGCTATTGACAAATAATCTTTAATCTCATCTAAAGTTATAGCATAATCTTCATATGGAATTCGTTCAATATTCTTTAAAAACTCAAAAGGAAAATGGTCACATACTCCAATCGTGGTTAACTCCAGTTCTATGGCTTTTCTTATGTAATCTTCAATAGAGCCAACTGCATGGCGACAAAGTGCACTATGTGTATGCCAATCCTCTAATTTCATATTTAAATAGGGATATACAAGAAAAAAGTTAAAATTTTACTTTTTATTTTTTATTTAAAAATTTAAGTAATTTCATTAAATTTTACATTTTTAAACAACAAAATTAATATAATAAGATGGATACTTGTGCAAAATCCTTTCAAAAAATTAGGATATAAGATGTAAAATAAATTTTTTAAGAATAAAAAGAATCATTTAACTTAATTTAATTGAAATTTATATATTTTAATGAGTGCGAAAAAACGTGACGTCTGTAAATAATGAATCTGAGTTAAATATACGTGATTTATTAAAAAAAGGTGAAAATATAACATTCCTAGTCGGTGCTGGCTGTTCAGTCGACCCACCATCATGTCTACCTGCCAGTAATGAAATGATAAATAACATCATTAAGTATAGTTGTGCGGAATCAGAGATTGAAAAAATCTTGCAATTAAAGGACTTAAGACTTGAAACAATTTTAGATATTATTCGTGATTGCTTGGATGAGGAACAAAAGATTATTGACTATTATGGATTATGTGATAAACCAAATATTCAACATTTTTTTATTGCAGAGATGATTAAAAAAGGAGCATTTGTAATAACTACGAATTTTGATTTTTTAATTGAATATGCTCTATTACAATCTGATGTGATGAAAAAAAGGATAGCGATTGGAATTACTGAAAAAGATTTTAAAAAATTTAGTGATCCTATTAAATTATTGAAAAATGGAAGATTTTCACTATATAAAATCCACAGTTCAGCTAAAAATATTATTTTTGAGGAAGAAACTAAGGATTCTTTATCTGATACAATCAAATTATTAGGTTTTAATAAAGAAGGATTAAATATATTTCAATTAGAACCATATAAACGTCCCTTATTTGATAATATCACAAAGGAACGTTCACTTATTATTGTAGGCTATTCTGGTCAGAATGATAATGATATTGTTCCTACACTTAAAGTCTTAAAGAATCTTAGAAATATTATGTGGATTAATCATATTGGAGACAAAGGAAAGGAAGAAATTTACAAAATTGATGCTAAACACATTCAATCCTTAGAAAAATTAGATAAAATTGATTATATACTAAATGACATAAAACAAATAAATCACGATGTAAATATATATCGCGTAAATATAAATACAACTAAATTATTTGAACAATTATTAGAAATTAAACCGGAGATAAGTAAAGAAAACTTCTCTATAGAAATTTTAGATTGGTTCAAAGAAAATCTTAAAGTTATTGATGATATCACTAAAAATATTATATCTTACAAAATTTATTTCTTTCTTAATGAATATAATGAAGCATTAGGGTGCCTTAAAAAATTAATTAGCGTTTCTGAAGAATCAGGTAATTTAAATCTAAGAGCAAAATTATTAAATAAAATAGGTCTAATTTATAAGGATCAAGGAAAATTCCCAGAAGCAATAAATTCTTTTGAAGAAGCACTTCAAATTGTAGAAACTACTAAAGATTTAAAGAGTAAAGCAATGTACATAGGAAATATCGGAGTAATCTACAATAGTCAAAGAAACTATATTAAAGCATTAGAATTTTTTAATGAAGCTTTAAAGATTGATGAAAAGTTAAAAAATTTTGCCAGGATAGCGTATGATCTCAATAATTTAGGGGATATTTATCAAGAGCAAGGGAATTTTAATGAAGCAATATTAAAATATGAAGAATTAGTTAAAATACATAATAAATTGGGTAATTTAAGGGAAAAAGCAAATACTCTACGAAAAATTGGAAACATATTTAATATCCAACATAAATATTCTGATTCTCTCGATGCTTTCCAAGAGGCACTGAAGATTTATGAAGAGTTAGGAGATTTAATAGGGAAATCAATATCAAAATTAAAAATAGGTACTATCTTTAGAAGGCAAGGCTACCATAGAAAAGCATTAAAAGAATTTGGAGATGCCCTTCCTCTTTTTGAAAAATTAGGAAACTTAGGAGGAAAAGCGGAATGTCTGTTTAATAATGGTCTAATCTATACAAATCAATGGAATTTAACTAAAGCTTTAAATCAATTTCAAGAAGCTCTAAATATAATTGAACAAAAAGGCAATTTGGAGGATAAAGCACGATTAGTATTCAATATTGGAAATATTTATAAGAAACAAAAAAATTTTACAGCTGCATTAGAACAATATGAAAATGCTTTAAATATTATAGATGAATTGGGCATCATTGAAGGAAAGGCAAGTATTCTTAAAAAGAGTGGAAGTATTTATGTTAAACAAAAAGTATATCTCAAGGCAATTAGGAGATATGAAAAAATATTAGAGATCTCTGAAAAACTAAACAGATTAGGAGATAAAGCAGCTTATCTCAATAAAATAGGACTAATTTATCGTGACCTGGGTAATTATAGGGAAGCTTTAAAAAGATTTGAAGATGCTGTAACTATCTATTTGGATTTAAATAATGATGTTGGATATGCGGATAGCATCAATAATATTGGGTTAATTTATCTCGATCAGGGAAATTATCCCGAAGCTTTAAGCCGGTTTGAAGAAGCCTTAAATGTATTTGAACGCCAAGGAAATCTTAAAGGAAAGGCCAAAGCTCTTATAAATCTAGGTTTAATTGATCAAGACCAAGGAAATTATTCTGATGCTCTCAAAAAATTCGAAGAAACCTTAAATATTTATGAAGAAATGAGAAATCTCGAAGAAAAAGCTAAAGCAATAACTAATATTGGGCTTAATTATCTTTATCAAATAAATTATGACCTGGCCATAAAAAAATTTGAAGAAGTACTCTTAATTTCTGAACAATTAGAAGATTTATCAATGAAAGCAAAAATTCTTAAAACTATTGGTAATGTGTATCTAGATCAAGTTAATTATCCTGAAGCTCTAAGGTGGTTTGATGAAGCACTCTTTATTGCTGAAGAACTAGAAAATTTCGAAGAAAAAGCCAAAATCTTAGAAGTAATTGGAAATGTTTATCAATATCAAGAAAGGTATGATGAAGCTTTAAAACAGTATGAAAATATACTTCAAGTTGCTGAAAAATTAGGTAATCTTGAAATGAAAGCTAATATCCTTGAAACCATCGGAAATATTTATCAATATCAAGAAAAATTTGATGATGCACTAAACCAGTATGAAGAAGGATTAGAAATTGATGATGAATTGGGTAATTTACTGGGCAGAGCAAAACGATTAGTAAATATTGGAGAAATTTATCAAATACAAAAAAAATATTCAAGAGCATTAACTCAATATGAAGCAGCTTTAAAAATTAATGAACAAATTGGAAACTTGAAAGAGAAAGCTAATTCAATTAAAAATATAGGTTTGATTTACTTTAATCAGAGAAGATTTGATGAGGCATTGGAAAGATCTGAAGAAGCACTTCGAATATTTGAACATCTTGAAAATAATGAAGGAATAATTGAGACTCTTGAGAATTTAGGATTAATTATGAGTGAACAGAAATCATATGAAGAAGCATTGAGATATTATGAAGAGGGACTTAATCTATCTGAAAATCAAAATGATATTAAGGCAAAAGCAAATTTCCTAAATAAGATCGGATCTCTCTATATGGATCAAGAGATTTATCGAAAAGCCTTAAAATATTTTGAAGAAGCAATAGAAGACTTTAGTTTACTCGGAGATCTAGAGAGTCGAGCAGAAGTTTTACACAGTATTGGATTAATTTATAAAAATCAGGGTAAAAAACCTAAAGCATTAAAACAATTTGATGAGGCCTTAAAAGTTTTAGAGAAGATTGGTGCTAGTCAGTCAAGTTTAGCTGGTCTAATAAAAAAGAATGCTGATACTCTTAAGAGTCAATTAAAATAAGAACCAAACTATTATTTTTTTATTTATTTATTTTATATATTGTTTAATATATTTTTGAACCTCTTCGACAGGCTGAAAGATACCAAAATGTCCTTCACATAGAATATCTACTTCTAAATCTAAAAGTTTTTTAAGAGAAACCTGATATTCCTCGAAATCACTTACACCGGGAATTATTGGACCATGTATATCTTGACCAAATAAGATTTTTTTCTCTAACTCTAGTAATATTGATATAGATCCTGGAGTATGACCTGGAGTGTGAATACATTTAAATTCGTAAGTGCCAAATTTTAAAATTTCTAGTTCTCCTTTTAATCTTTTCGAAAGTTTTATAGGTGTATAATTTACCCCATACCACTTAGCTGCTGTTTCCCTATCGTGCCCTTTCTCTTCAATTGCAACAGCATCTAACTCATGAGCGTAAAATTTTACGTTTTTATTAAATTGCTTAAGATCATGGCATGCACCGATATGATCTATGTGAAAATGAGTTATAATGCAATGTCTAATATCCATAGGATTCAATCCACTTTTACTAATTTTTTTTATCAAACTAAGACTCATACCACAATCTATTAGCACTAAACCGTCATTACTTTTAGTATCCACTAAGTATACTGAGCAACCAGAATTTCCTATATGGTAAATATCCTTAAAAATTTCTTTCATTTTTAATTCATCTAAATAAATTTGTAATTAAAACTTAGGTAAGTAATTATATAAATTTGTTTTAAGATTTGTTTTCATAAAAAATAGTTTTTATTTAAATCTAAATTACATATAATACTTAATTTTTACTTTAGGTTTTGAGTAGAATGGAAAAACGAGAGAATAACGATGATTTTAAAGAAAAACAACCCTTTTCAGCTAGATTAAAAAACTATTTCAAAAATTTAATAAGATTTTCTCAGTATGACACTAAAACGATAATTTACATCATTATATTTATCTTTTTATTAGTTGTATCCCTATTTCTTCTCTATTATATATTTTTTGTTGATGAAACTATTTTATATAAATTTGTTGTAAAATATTTTGTAAATCCGATTTATGAATTACAAATTATAGGGATTTTCTTATTTATTGTAATTATGGCATTTCAGGGTCTTATAGTCCCAATTCCGTCAGAAGTTGTTTTATTAGCAACTGGAATGATTTGGGGTATTTACTTGGGGGGTTTTATGGGTATTATTGGCTCAATGGCTGCTGGTCTTTTATGTTTTTATATAAGTAAAAAAGGTGGAAGACCATTAGCAGAAAAGTTTGTAGGAGAGAAAGCTATCAATATCGCAGATGATTTTATTAAAAAACATGGCACAACAGCAATTATTATTACTAGATTTATACCATTTATCCCATTTGATGTTATCTCTTACACTTCAGGATTAGTCGAAATAGATATAAAGAAGTATTTAGTTGGAACACTGATAGGTTCAATTTTTAGAGCATTTTTTTATGCATATTTAGGAGCTTTGTTATTCACTAAATATAATCTTGATCTTCCCATTCCAATAGATGATTTACCGATTGATGCTATAGAGGCACAGTCTCTTTATTTTAATACAATATTGCTAATTATATTAGGAGCACTAGTATTAATGGTTATTGCTTATTACCTTCTTATGAAATATTTAGAGAAAAAAAGATAAGAAACGTAATTAACTTTCATTGTATGAAAGAATAAAGTTATTTATAATGAAAGATGATATGAGCTTAGTTGTTTCAAATTGAAATAACAGAATCAAGCGATATGTATTTTAGTAGGTTTCAATAATGGTTAATGGAATTGTTAAATGGTTTAATAGCCGGAAAGGATATGGTTTCATTACATCCGATAAAGGTGAAGATATTTTTGTCCATTTCAGTGGCATTCTTGATGATGAAAGTGGTTTTAGAACATTATACGAAGGAGATAAAGTTGAATTTGAAATAGTTGAAGCGCAAAAAGGCAAACAAGCAAAGGATGTACGGATTACTGAAAAAGGATCACGTATGAAGAGAAATACCTTCCAGTAATATTTTAAAATATCAAATTAGGTTTAGAACAGTTTTTAAGGATTTTTACTATAGTATTAGTTATAAATTACTTACAACTGTTTATTTTTTTTATTTCCTTCTTTTTTGGATATTCTAATATATTTTATATTACTGAGATATTATCTCCATTTTTTATATTTAATCATAATTCGTAGCGTATGAATGAAAAAGAAATTACAATACCACTAAATAATTTAAGGGATAATCTTGTTGTGAGTTTATCTGATGTATATGAAAAACTGAAAAAGGCAATAAATACCAATAATTTACAATCTATCTATGAACTTTCCAAAATAATCACAAGATATTATTTTAAAGAATTAGAAGATTAAGAAAATAAAGAGATTTTTACCAGTAACAATTCTAAAATTTATTCCTCGGTTTACACATCTAATTATAAGACGAAAACTAAAGAATTAAATCTAATAAATAGTTCATGATGTTTGTTCGTTTCATTATTATAAAAAAACATTATTCATGGAAATTTTATAAGTTAGAAGAATATTTAATTCATAAAGCAATAAGAATGGATTTAGAATGAGTGTTAGTGGAAATTATAATAGAATTTTGGTAGATACCATAAAGGAAGAACTCATCTGGTTAGAACAAGAATTCAATTATTTATTTAGAAATAAGAAGGAAGGATATACTGAGAATGATATTAAAATGGGAAATCAAATATTAAACAATATCATTGATAATATCAACATTTCTGATAATAAGGACTTACTTAATTTCTTAACTTTGACTTTAGATAAAATAGAGCAAACTTATCCTCAGTTTTTTTAAAATATTTACTAAATTAAAGCTCCATTTATTTTTAAAATAATGGAAATATATAATTTAGT
>JBHLKV010000120.1:0-8740 GCA_048886305.1 Candidatus Hodarchaeota archaeon | reverse complement strand
TTTCAACTTCTTTTCCGGCGTAAATTCCTGGATATGTAAATCTTATATGCCCCTTAACAGAATCTTCTACAGGACCAGTAAACACTTCGCCATCTGGTAAATTTCTCTGCCCACTGCAATTTCTCCAAGTTCTACCTTTTGTTGATAGTGTTAAATCTGTATCTTCTCCCAGTACTTGAATTGTTTCAACTTTATCCAAATAATTTACTATTTCATCTTGTTTCTGTTGCACTTTTCTCCATTCTTCAATTGGGTTTTCTTTATCTAACATTAAAGCCTTCCTTACAAAATCAGTGTAAGAAAACAAGTCTGTCTTTGCCTCCTGAGCAAATGATTGACAAGGATATGGTACAATCACCCATTTAAACTCTCCACTCGATGTTCGTCTTTCCATTATTTCCATCATTTCTTTATGTCCAGGTGAGGCTTGAGATATTGCGATTCTTTTTGGATCAACATTAGCCAACTTTTTTGTATTGTAATCTCCAAATATATTTACATGAGCATCAAAATCTCTCATAATCTGTAGTATAACTTCATCCACGTATTCTAATTGCTCATCAGAGGCATATTTATATTGAATCTCAGCAAGTCCTTCTATAAATAAGTATGTAAAAGGGTGTCCTCCTGCTTTAATTACTTCCATATACAAAGCTTGAACCAACTCTTTTGCGACATCAGGACCAGTTATCACAACCCTTTGACCCTTTTGAACTTCAAGAGAATAATTTATTGCAATTTTTGCCAAATTTATATAGAATTTATTAATCATACATTTGTGATTAGTTCCTAAAATTTAAATTGTTTCAATTGAATCTAGAAAACTCTTTGGTAAGAAAATTGTTGAATTAATTGCATTTTAAAAGAAAAAATTTTATTAATGGAAAAAAAGAAAGGTTAATGATCAAAATCTAAAAAAAATTTTATATAAAAAGGTTGAAAAGTATGTCTAAAACAAAAAAACTTGTTGCTATGGCGTTTGATACAGGTGGTACAATGTCAGATACATTCACTATTGATGAGAAAGGTGTATTTGTTGTAGGAAAGGCACAAACAACTCCTGAAAACGAGTCTGAGGGAATTTTAAATTCAGTTAGTGATGCATTAGAACAATGGAATACTAATATTAAAGAATCAGGCCATTCAATCGAGGCATTAGTCTATAGTGGTACTGCCATGGTGAATAGGCTTTTAGAAAGACAAGGAAACAGCAATATAGGAGTAATTATAAATGCCGGTTTTGAAGACCTTCATAGAATTGGTCGAGCTTTACAATGTTGGATTTATCTCGATTATGGAGGTCGCTTACATGCAAGAGAACATGAACATCCAAAACCACTTATTCCACGTAAACAAATAAAAGGTGTTCGAGGTAGAATTAATTTCTGGGGAGAAGAAATTGTCCCGTTTTATAAACAGGATGCTAAAAAGGCAGTGGAGGAATTCATTGATATGGGTGTAGATAGTATTTGTGTATGTCTTCTATGTTCATATATGAATGATAGTCATGAATTGCAAGTTAAAATGGTTGCTGAACAAGTTATGAAAGAAAAAGGGGTAGAAATCCCCATTATATTATCAAGTGAACACAATCCTGTGAGAGGGGAAACACCAAGATTGAATGCTCTCATCATCGAACAGTATGCTGCTGAGCCCTCAAGAACTCAACTAATTAAAATTGCTGAAAAATTGAAGGAAAAAGGTGTTCTTGCACCTCTAAGGATTTTAACAACATATGGAGGTACAATGTCACCATACCATAAAACATTGATTCCTACAATGGTATCCGGTCCTATTGGTGGTGTAATAGGTACAAAATTTATTGCAGAAAAATATGGAATAAAAAATCTAGTTTCTTCTGATGTAGGGGGAACTAGTTTCGATGTAGGACTTGTAATGGAAAGATATGTTCCAACAAAATGGGAAAGTTCACTCGGAAGGTTTATTTTAAACATTCCTATGATTGCTTTAGACTCTATCGGAGCTGGAACAGGAATGTACGTTAGATATAATGAAATTTCTGGCAGATTAGAATTTGGTCCTGAAAGTGCTGGCTATAAAATAGGTGTTTGTAATGAACAATCTGGCGTAGAAACAGTCACTATGACAGATTGTAGTATAATTTTAGGATATCTTAACCCAGACTACTTCCTTGGAGGTAAAGTTCCTCTAAACAAAGATCGAGCACTTAAATATATTGAACAGCAACTTGCTGAACCATTAAACGCAGATCCTTATAGCACAGCTCGAGGTGCTTTAGATTTAATCGAGATTAATATGAAGAACCATCTCAATGGAATGATTCAGGGATTAGGTTTTAGACCAGAAAATTATACTTTAATTTCATTTGGAGGAGGCGGTCCCTTACATGTAGCAGGATATTCAAGAGACTTAAAATTTCAAAATATTTTAGTACCAGAGTGGGCACCAGCATTTTCTGCTTTTGGTTGTGCATGTGCCGATCATTCATATAGACACGAGAAATCAGTTGATTTAGTTATTCCCCCTGATGGAAGTATGATAGCATTTGTTTCTTCTGTCCTAAGTTCTACGTGGAGTGATTTAAAAAAGAATATTATTAAAGAATTTGAAGCTGAAGGAAGAGATCCTAATGATATGGTATTCAAACCGTCTCTACGATGTCAATATTTCGGCATGCTAGATGATTTAGAGGTTCAATCTCCTGCCGAAGAATTAACTTTAGATTTTTCACCAGAGCTACAAAGATATGATTCAAAGGAACTAGCTGAAATTACCCGAAGATATAATGATCTTTTTGAAGACATATTTCGTAGAGGTACTAAAAGTCCTGAACTAGGTTATCATATAACTAAAGCAATAGGTACGGGAATTGTACCTGTTCCAAAACCCAAATTGCCTGAACAAAATATTACTCAAGAAAAACCTGATGAAGGGGCTTCAAAAGGTCATAGAGATATTTATTGGGGAAAAAGATGGTATGAAGCATCATTATGGGAAATGAGTTTATTAAATGCGGGAAATATTGTAAATGGTGCTGCCGTAATTGAAGCTCCTGCGACAACTCTATTAGTCCCTCCAGGTTATAAAGTAAAACTCGATAAACATAGAATATTTCATATGGAGGTGTAAAAAAATGTCTAATAAATCTTTAGGATGGCATGGAAAAACATTAAAAGAAATGTTGGAAACAAGTGAAAAACTCTTAGAGGAAAAGGGCTCTTATTACGGATTGGAAAGACTTAGTTTGAAAGAGCAGGATCCTTTTAGGTATGAAAAAGCATTTGCTAGCTTAAGAGGGGCATTAGTCTCTGCAAGGGAAACTGCTCTACATGTTGCTGCTTCTCCAATTGTAAAAGAAATTGGAGAATTATGCTTTGCACTTTATACACCAGAAGGTGACTCTATAGTTGTATCGACGGGAATATTAGTTCATGTTCATACTATGAGTGAAGCGATAAAATTTATGATAAGACAAGACTATGAAGATGATCCAGGAATTAATCCAGGGGATATATTCTTGAATAATGATCCTGACTGTGGTAATGTACATACAACTGATGTCCAGACGATTATACCAATCTATTGGGATGGGGAATTAATAGGATGGGCTGGAGGAGTTACACATCAGATTGATACTGGTGGAATTACACCTGGACATGATATAGTACCTGCAATCCAGCGATTTGATGATGGAGTTTATTATACATGTAGAAAAATAGGGGTTAATGATAAAATAGGGAAAGATCATTTAATTGGTGCCCGAAGAGCTGTTCGAACACCAATGTATTGGGAACTTGATGAAAAATGTAGACTTGCGGGAGACTTAATGATACGAGATGCTGTTTTAGAATTTATAGAACAAGAAGGGATCGACTATTATAAACGGTTTATTCGCGAAGCTATTGAAGAAGGAAGAAGAGTTCTTATAGAACGAGTTAAGGAGCGTTTAATTCCTGGAAGATATAGGGCAGCTTCTTTTTTTGATGTGCCTTCAAAAAACGAGGCTTGGCAACCCCGAGCAAAAGTAGATATCGTTAACAATGAACCAATAGAAATAACAGTAAAAGAAAATGGAATCTTATCACTCACATTTGATGGAGCTAGTGGTCCTGGGGCGCATCCTATGAATTGCGGAAAGGGTGCTATGGAAGGAGGCCAATGGGTGCTATTAACACAAGTGTTAATTTATGGAGACAAGGTGAATGATGGAGCCTATTTTGGTGTTGAGAAGGATTATCCATTGGGTACTTGGGCAAATCCAGGAGATCCTTATCTTTCTTATCAAGCTCCATGGGGGAATTTAATTCCAGCGTATACAGGTATGATGAAATGTGTATCTTATGGTTTATTTTCTCGTGGTTATAGAGAAGAAGTAGTTCCAGGATATGGTTTTACTGGAGATGCGATTCAAGGAGGAGGAATTTATACATCTGGGCCTTTAGAAGGACAACGCTGGTCACTATCTACGTTTGAAATTAGTGGTCAAGGTTTAGGGGCAAGTGCAATTAGAGATGGTTTGAATTATGGTTATGCTATGTGGAATCCTGAAGCTGACTTAGGTGATGTAGAAACATGGGAACTATTTCAAGGAGGAGTGCCATATTTAGCAAGAAAAGTAAAACCAAATACACCAGGTCATGGAAAATATCGGGGTGGGGCAAATTATGCTGGCATAGCCCTAGTTATGTTCTCGAGGGAAGTCGATTTTTTTGGAGCAAGAGAGGGAATGGTATTCCATGGATGTGGAGGTATGCATGGTGGTTATCCTCAAGCAACTGGGTATCGACTCCATGCTTTAAATACTAATTTAGAAGAAATCTTTAAAAATCGAGAGGATTATCCCTTAGGAGATCCTGATCCTAGTAACGGTGAATTTGAACGAATGATAAAAGGTGAAATCGTAAGGAAACCTTATTGCAATATCTACCCTATTACCTTAAATGATTATGATCTGGTCCATTACTGCGAAAGTGGAGGTCCAGGTTACGGAGATCCATTAGAAAGAAAAATAGAGAGTATCATGCAAGACCTTGATGATGGTTTTTATTCAAAAGATATTGTTTTTAATGTATATGGTGTTGTAGCAGAATTTGATGAAGATAAAGGTGAATGGATACTAGATGAAAAAGCCACAGAGAAACGTCGAGATGAAATGAAAAAAGAACGAGTAGAAAAATCACTGCCTTTTGAAGAATATTGGGAAAATGAGAGAAAAAAAATAACTGAGGATAAATTATGTGAGGCTGTGAAAAGATGTTATTCCGAAAGTTTAAGATTGTCAAAGATCTGGGCAAAAGATTTTAGAAAGTTCTGGAAATTTCCAGACAATTTTCAAATAGAGGTGAAATAAATGCCAAAATATGATAAAAAAACTTTAGGAAGATTAGTTGATGGAGATTTATCTTGGGATGAACTTAAACCTATAATTGCCGGAAGAAAAGATGCTGACCGATTTGATGCGATACTTGAGATTCTCCAAGAGCGAGTTCCATGGAATGAAAAAATCATTTTACCCTTACATGAGCATCTTTATATTGTATCTAAAGAAGGACAGAGAATTGTCAAATGCGATTGTGGATATGAATTTGGAAATTATCAAGAGAATTGGAAAACAAAATGTCGGGTTAGAGTTAGAGATACTGCTGAAGAAATTAATGAACTTTATCCAAAATATATGGGATGTGATCCCGATTGGATGGAATTACGAGAATATTTCTGCCCTGGATGTTTTGTACTTCTAGATGTTGAGTCAGTACCACCGGGATATCCTACAGTTTTTAATTTTCTACCGGATATTGATACTTTTTATGAAAAATGGTTAGGAAGGAAAGTACCTGATAAATAATTAATAATATTTTTATTTTTTTCTATCTAAAAGGATAAGCATTATTTTCTATACTTCTAATTCTTCAAAAATATTACCAGTATTATATAATGTTTCATCTAGTTCTAATTTAATCATCCCTCCAGAAGCGACTTCATAAGCATAATTAATTCCATCTAATACTCTATTCATAAGAAAGTCAAATGCATTAATGCATTCTTCCAATTGGACATAATTGTTATCAGAAAAGCATTTTGACATCGCGGGAATTAACTCTGGGATAAAATCATTACTAATCATCGTTTCTTCTGGACTAATCATTGTATCTTGTGCCCGTAAGAATGGATTTTTAACATCCATCGTAGCAAAAATTAATTTACAGACAAATAAAGATGCTTTTATTTCTCTCATAATAAATTTTATTTGATTTTTTTCATCTGTGAATAAACGTGTAGCGACCATATTTATTATTTTTTCTGTAGTAATAGAGTCTTGAGTATCTAATAGTTTACTAACCCTTTCTGAGACTTTTTTTCTAGGAAGCATTAATATAAGATTCATCTTGTTTTTATCATGATAAAATTTATACAATGTGGAAAGCATGGTTTGATTTATACCTGAATTTTGAGAAAGATAAAAATTAAGTTCATATTCATTTTTTTTAAATCTATCCACGAAATTCTTTAAGATTAAGAACTTTAATTTTAATCTATGTAAGGCAAGATAAAGGCAAACACGCGTTTTAGTATATGCTTCAATATTACCCATTCTATATCTATCATGGTGCTCTCTTTCATACATTACTACTGGTTTAACTTTCGGAATCGCACAATTAATAAAGTAGTCAACAATACTCGTTAAAGGTTCATTTGATTCTATGCCGAAAATCTGAACAATCATTTTACTTGATGGTTGACTATCAGGTAACTCTTTAATTAGATCATAATTTCGACTCGATAAATAGAGAGAAGTCAATGTTTCCATTTCCAAGACAGTCCGACATGGAATAAACACTTTATTAAGATCATTTAATTGGCGACTACTTTCAGGCATAGTAATTCACTTTATTTTCATAGAATTAAAAGTTCTAAAATATTTAATTCTATTCTTATCAAAATCACTCTATTGAATGGATAATAATAGAATTAGAAGTTACAGAATTAGAAGTTCATATTGAAACTAGATAAATAATCCTTATATTATTGGAGCTCTTAAGTCTTTCTTGGTTTTAGATTTATCAAATTTTTTATTTTTTATATGCGTATAAATACCCAAAGCTATAAGAGACAAGGAGAATATCAACCAACAAATCCAAAACGTAAGACCTGTTACCCACCCTCCATGTTTTGTAATCCCGAATTTTATTGTTGCTACAGTGATACCAAATATAGCTAAAGATGATGAGGCAGCCCCCAATATACAGTCAAGATAAACTGCAATTCTCTCATTTTTTACTTCTGAGTTCTGCATATATATAATATCTTCTTCTTTTTTATAAATTTTAGTTATTAAATACTATTCTGTAACAAAGTTGATCACTTCAAAAAATCTTCTAGAAGATTATATACTACCTCTAAAAGATCTATATTAGGTAAGAAAGTGAATCTTACATGACCTTTCCCAAAATCTCCAAATCCAGAGCCATATACGGTACAAATTCCTGTGGTTTTTAACAGATCTATAACGAAATCCTTATCATCCTTCCATTTTCTTAGCTCTTTAAAGTCTAATTTAGGAAATAAATAAAAAGCTCCATTAGCTTTAACGCATGTTATTCCTTCTATTTTTCTCAATCGATTATACGAATAATCCCTTCTTTCTTTTAGTTTTTTAACCATTTCTTTCGTATGAGTTCCTGGATTTTTCAATATTTCAATGGCAGCATATTGTGCTACAGAACTAGCAGAAAGTCTAGCTCTTGCCATCTTTTTAATTCCAGCTTTTAATTTTTCTAGTTTATTTAACGGATCATAATAATAGAGATACCCCAATCTCCATCCTGTTGCTAAATGTGTTTTTGAAAAGCCATTCAGTCCTATTATAGGAACATCCTTACTAAGTGAAGCTGGGCAAGTATAAGGCTTTTCATAAGTAATTTGATCATAGATTTCATCTGATAAGATTGGTAAATTATATTCACCAGCAATATCAATTATTTCTTTTATCTTTTTTCCATTATATATTACACCAGTAGGATTATTTGGAGAACAGATTAATATAGCCTGAGTTTTATTTGTTATTTTATTTCTTAGGTCATCAAGGTTAGGTTCCCAATCATCATTTTCATCTAATTCATATTCTATAGGAATTCCATCGAAAAATTTAGCATAATTAATATATAATGGGTAACTCGGACCTGGAATGAGAATTTCATTTTTATTTTCGATAAGTCCAGCAAGAATGAAAAAAATTGCTTCTGTTACTCCCGAAGTTACCAAAATATCATCAATATCAATATTAAGATCATTATGATTTTTAAGTGATTTACTGATTTCTTGGCGAAGTTCAGGAACCCCCAATGAATCTACATAATAATTCTTATTTGCAAAAGTAGCATCTGCTAGTGCTTGAGAAATATATTTAGGTGTTTGAAAATCATATATTACTGGATCTCCAATATTTAAATGATATATCTCTTTTCCACTTTTAGCAACTTCACTAGCAATTGCTGCTATTTCTCTTATAGCATATTCTATTACTTTTAATCTTTGGGAAACCATTTCATTTCACACGGATTTTTAGCAAAATTCCATTACTAACGTTGTTTTAAATTTTTTTTTACTTTAATAGAGAATCCCAATCAATCTCTTTTTCAATTAATTCTAAAACTTTGTCCATCTCATCTTCTTGGATACCGGGTTTCAACCGTTCTAGGTTTCTCATTGTTGTATATGTATCAGATGGACTCAAGATAATTGGTATACCCTTATTATT
>JBHLKV010000119.1:0-8781 GCA_048886305.1 Candidatus Hodarchaeota archaeon | reverse complement strand
TTCTGCCGGCCATCTTTATTTTCAAATTTAATACAGGATCTGTTAAAATTGATTTGGTAGGAATTATTCCAAAAGAACCAGTAATAATTATTAAATCTTTAGGTAGAACTATATGCTCAAAAACACATGGATATCCCGGTTCTTTTAACATGCATAATCCACCTGCCAATTGTCCACATACTGTACCCAATCCTGTTCTATTTACAACTTCAGCAATATGAGCAATTCTACCTTTTTCAATGTTCGATAAATTCAATTTCAAAATCTGATTTAGGCCATATATAGCACCCAAAGCTCCAGAACCACTTGCTCCATATCCGCATCCAACAGGTAAATCAAACTCATGATAAATTTCAAATTTAATCGGTTTTAATAAATAAATCTTTTTAATATAGTTATAAATATAATAGGTCGTTTCGGCTTTTTGGTTAACCTTTTTGTTGTTAATATATATATTTAATTCGAATTCATCTGATTCATTCATATCTTCAATTATTATTTTAGTTCTTCCTACTGCACTAACATTAAAACCTGCCCCTCTTGAACCAATTTTTTCAGGATTTTTTATTTTTTTATCATTAATTTTATCTACAATCTCAAAAAATGCAGATATTCTGTGAGGAACTTCAACTATAACTTCTTTTGAATCTAAAGTCATCTATGTTAAGAAACTTAATTTATTAAATCAACTTTATATTAATAAAAGGATATATTGAATGAAAAGATTATGACTGAAAATTTTGTGATAAAAGTTGGTGGATCGCTATTATTTACAGAAGAAAACAAAATTAATTTAGAAAAAATTGCAGAATTTTGCGACATTTTTAAAACTAGGAAATATTCAGGTACTCATGTAATTGTTTGTGGCGGGGGATTAATTGCGAGAGAGTATATAAATGCAGTGAGATCATTCAATGGATCAGAAGCGTTATGTGATGCTTTTGGAATCGAATTATCCCGTATTACTTCAAAATTACTTATCGCATCTTTTCAAGATCTTGCTTATCCGCTTGTGCCAAAATCAATTGAGGAATTGTCTACAGCAATTCTTTTTAAAAAATTTATTGTAATGGGTGGATTGCAACCAGGACAGTCTACAACTTCAGTAGCTCTTGAAGTAGCAGAGTTCATAGGTGCTCAAGATTTGGTAATTCTAACAGATGTAAATGGTATTTATGATAAAGATCCAAAAAAGTTCGATGATGCAAAAATATACAAACACCTTAATTACGATGAACTACAAGAATTAATTTTAAAAATGCCATATTCTAAACAGGCTGCTGCAGGAGAATATCGTATATTTGATTTTGTATCTTTACAAATCCTAAAACGCAGTAATATTAAAGTTTTTATAATGTCAGGGAAAGATCTTAGTGAATTCGAAAAATTTTGGAGTGGTGATAAAGCTATAAGTGGAACTATTATCTCGAAAGATTAAAGATCTCATAAATTATTTTAACTAAGGTTATTTAATTAATATAGAATTTAATTTAGTTTAATTAAAAGGGAAAACAACATGTCTCAATCCTCGTGGAAAGATCAAATTAAAAAAAAATGGGGTCCCCACCTACATTGTCCTATTTGCGGTAAAGCAATGCCAAATGATAGAAAATTTTGTAGCCAAAGCTGTAAAGATAACTACATTGAACAAGATAGAAAACAGAAAAAGAAATCTAGGATCCAGTGTATTTTTTTAATAGTAATGTTAGTAGCAATGATGTTAATAATGACTGTACCTATGCTGTTTGCGTAAAATAGTTATAGATTTTCTTCTCTAACCTTTTTATATTATTCTTATTCGATAATTCAAAGGAAATTACTTTCGAAAGAATTTATAATAAGATTATATTATATTATTATGTAAAGTACAGAGATAACCGAGCATTAGATGGATTTTAATATAATATTTTTTTAAATTATATAAAAAAGCCTTCAAGCAGGGATAACCAAGCCTGGTCAACGGTGCCGGACTCTTTTGAGAGTACAAATCTCATAAGCCGGAATCAAGATCTGTTTATTACAATTACCGTTGATTTGTGCAATATCTGATGAGAAATCCGGTCTCATAGGAGTACGTGGGTTCAAATCCCACTCCCTGCATTTTATTTTGTTTCTATAATTCCATTTAAAACGTTATTTATGAATTCTATTAGTGGTTTAGCTATTTCTTTTTCACTTTTCTTAATTTTTAGAAACAAGAGAAGCAGTACAGGTGCTTTAAGAATGTTTGAAGCCCTTTCAGCTATTAATGTGCTTAAAAGTTTTGGGTCTACACCAAACAAATTATATGATGCTGTAGTTGATTTTAAACCGGCAATAGAAGGAGGGGTTCCCAATGTTACATTTCCGATTCCCATATTTTCTTGATCTGATATCAGTAAAAGAAAACTTTTATGTAATTGAAAAAGATTTAAATAAATTGGAATACCCTCAATTTTTATATCTTTTTCTGCTAAGAGCTTCATTTTTTTCCATTTAATATTACTTTTAAGGTAATAACAAAATAAATAAGACCAGTTTTAAAAATGCTTATATAATTTAATTATATTCAATTATTATATTAAAATTAGTCGTTGTTTTATTTAATCTTATAACAAATTCAGGTCATAGTAAATTTCGATGTGTCAAAAATTGAGCTTAAAAATAATAGAAAAGTAGATAATGAATTGCTCTTATGTTATAATTGCGGGACAAAAATTAATGATCAAACTCAAAAATATTGTCCAAATTGTCATATAATTCTAAATCCTAATGATTATATCAAATGGAAAAGAAGTTGGTGTGGATTTTTATGTTGCTTATGCCTACTTCCTTTTCTTATTGTACTACTAATCAGTATAATAACTTTTTAATACTCAAGTTAATAAACTTAATCAGAAGAAAGAACGACATCAGATATCCTTTGTCTTCGAATATCGAAATCATGATCAATATGTACTGTTATACAATGTTGATCTTTATTTTGGAGGTTCATATGGACATAACTTATAGGAACTATTGGAAGATTTGAGCTTAATACCATTCTTTTTGGGATAGGTATAGGGATAACCGCTTTACATCTCTCACAATTCACTAAAACAACTTTCTTATCAGGAGATTCTGCTTTCTTTATTCTTTCTAATACATCAGGTGATAAGTCAGGAGAATCTAAAGTTAATTTTTCATTTTTTTTTGGTGCTTCTGGTATAGCTGGGATTTGTAATTCCACAAGTTCTTCTGATGGATAATCTTTAACGTCATTTTTACTTTCTGGTTTTTGTTTTTTAGCGAATATATGTTTCATTTTTTTTAAGTGACTTTTTTCTTTTTTATCTCCCACAAATCTCACAGTTGATTAATTTTTAAATTGAATATAGTTTTTGCCTTATAATATAAAATTTGCGTTTTTAAACTGGATTTTAAACGCCAAATATTTTTCGTAAATCATTATAAATTTTAGATAATTCAGTAATTATATGGGCATTATTCTGTTGAAGATAATAACTGATATATCCTGAAAGTCCTTCATTATCTTTAAGCCACTCTAAAAATGATTGTATCTCACCTTTTAGATGAGGATCAATATTTGTACTTGCTTTGGTCGCCCCTCCCATTGCTGCACCTTTAGCCCCTAATTGAGTACTTCCTTCCATATATGGACCTTGGGAGCTCATTGATGCCAATGCTCTTGCTGTATCCATATATGCTGCATTCATAGGGCCATCTGGTTCAACGTAAGTGATTACTTTATGCTCTTCATCTTTTGCGCCAACGATATGACCTTCTCCTCTAATTGAAGTAGCGACTAATCTTTCTGAGGTGCACTGAAGAAGTGAATATTTCACTCCTGATATCATAATAAATTGAGCATTCATGGAGGCCCAATTTGATAAAACTCTTCCTACATCAGCACTTATATCCCAATTATCTGTAGAATAGATAATATCTCTTCCACGGATCACTACAGCAGCAATGATCGATGGTTCAGATTGCATTAAATCATGAATTGCAGATTCTGGATCAATTGGCATTTTATTTTTTTCCCATTCTAATAGATTAATATCTGAATCTAATAAAATTAAATGACATTTATTATAAAATAATTATATACTAATTAATTAAAAATTTATTCATAACGATACTCTTAACTTTTCATTTCTTTTTTTTAATGTTAATTCTCCCAAATTTTGGTTTGTCATAAAGATTAATTTGATCATTTTTATTTGATCTGTTGCAACTATCGTTATTAAATAAAAAATCATTTTTAAAAAATATTGCATGTGGTTTATCATCCTTTTTTAGAGACTCGAAATGATTATTAAGATCTTTAGCATTTTTAAATAATTTCCCGCATACTGGACAACTTGGTGAGCTATTTTCTAATAAACCTTTTGAAATTTTTACTACTATTGGAAATTTTCTTTTTCTCTCAAAGTTAGTTAAATGATATCGACAAAAATGCCTCACCAATTTTCCATAGGGTGGATATTCAAAAAAAACCTTACTACCATGAGTACATTCCCAATATAACACATCTACACCACATTTTGGGCATTTTGTTTGAAAAGAGCGAAGATAGCAGTGTCTCCCATGAGTCTTATAAAAATGTCGCATTATATTAAGAGAAATACCGAACTTATTAAAATTTTTTGATTTAATTTAAAAAACAAAAATTTTAATTGAGTATATTATTAACCGACAAATCCTTGAAACGCAAACATTTAAATGTGGGAATGTAATTATAGAAATTAAATAGCTGAATTTTAAAAGAGTAGACATATTTGGATCTTTCAATGCCTCAAAAAAATCTAAATTTATGTCCAGAATGTGGTAATAAAAATTTAATTTCAGATGAGTCTCGGGGCGAGATAGTTTGTAATGTATGTGGGCTAGTATTGTTACAAAGAATCATTGATTCAGGTCCTGAATGGCGAGCATTTACGTCAGAAGAAGCAAACAAGAAAGTTAGGGTAGGAGCACCAACAACTCTAACTTTGCATGATAAAGGGCTAAGTACAATGATAGGCTGGAAAAATAAAGACGCTTTTGGGAAGACGATAAGCCCTAAAATGAAAGCAGAAGTATACCGTCTAAGGAAATGGCACGTAAGAACAAGGACTAATAAATCTATCGATAGGAATCTAGCATACGCAATGAATGAATTAGATAGATTTTCTTCTCAACTAAACTTATCTAAAGATTTAAAAGAATCTTCAGCTCATATCTACAGAAAGATGGCTCAAAAAAATCTCATAAGGGGAAGATCCATAGAGGCTATGTTAATAGCATCAATTTATCTATCTTGTAGATTGAGTAATATACCAAAAACTCTCGATGATTTCATTGAATTTGCATCAGTTGATAAAAGGAAGGTTGCGCGATGTTATAGATTAATTTTAAGAGAATTAAAAATTAATATCAAAGTATCTTCCCCAATTAATTTTATTCCAAGATTTTGTGCCGAATTAAAACTTTCAGGAAGAACTCAAAATAGAGCGGCTTCAATTTTAAAATTAGCTAAAATGCATCGTATCACAGCAGGAAAAGCTCCAACGGGTTTAGCAGGAGCTGCTTTATATGTAGCAGCTATACAAGAAGGAGAGCGTCGAACACAGAAAGAAATTTCCTTAACTGCTGGTGTGACTGAAGCAACAATTCGGAATAGATATAAAGAACTTCTAAATCACCTCAATTTTGAATTGAATGTATAAATAAAGCTCATATCTACTATACATTCACTTTTTTAATAATGACAAGCTGTTAAATAAAAAAAATATATTTATATAAAAAAAGAATACACTTTAGCGAACTTTTATTCTCTTTATAACATCTGGTCGTTTCTTATACAATATTCGAAATCCACAGTGAGAACATTTGATACCAGGAAGGGCACTTAATTCTTTTTTACTCACTTCTTTTCCACAGCTTTTTCTAGCACAAATATATCTCATTATTGTTTTGAAGTTAGCATAATTAATATATTTTGCGCTTAATCTCTTTAAAGTAGAAAAGAGTTTTTTATAAAAATTATACTAATTTTATAAACCTAAATATATAATGATTTTCTTTTATCATCAGCATCAATAATTTGGAGAGTGTCAAGATCCTTTTCTAATTGATCTCTTTTGATTTGAAGATTTTTTGTTATACTTTCAATATTTTCCAAGGAATATTTCTTTTTAATTGGTAAAGTAAATGACTTTTTTAGCATTTCTAAAAGTGTAATAGATGCTTTTAAATCAGTAATATCCTCATTAACCATTGCTATATTATCAGTTTCAGCAAGAAAAACTAATCCATCAACATTAAATCTTGCTTTTGCCAATGTAGGAATTAAACCATTCGCACCGATAATAACTCCTTTTTGGATCTTTTCACATTTATTCTTTATTAGATAATTCTCTAATAACTCACGATCAGTTGAACTAGCAAAAATTTTTGGAATTTTTGAGTTAAGCATTCGACTACTTACAGGATAAGCTCCTAAAGCTACAATTAGTTTTATCCCACACTGCATTATGATTTCTGTAAGAAAATTAGATATTTTATATATTCCTTTAGGAGTTAGACTTTGAGCATCAGCAGTAATTAATATAATATCCCTCAACTTGTTCGGATCTTTCCAATAGAGAATTTCTGCTTTAGGAGCAGATAATATACTATCATCCACAATTGCTCCAGCAGGATAATCATCAAAAATAATATCCATAAAATTAATAGCATCAAGCTGACCTATTAACGAATCTAAAGCAAATTTACCGACATCAGCAATACCAGGCATTCCCAAGATACAAATTGGATTATTAAAATCTTCTTTAGAAAGATCCATATGTTTGATAATTCTTATTCCTTCCATAAGTTAAACCTTATTTTTTCAAAAATAACTCTATTAATAAGGTTTTTTTTATCAATTTAAAAACGATGTATTATCCTAGTAGACACAAGATTTATTGTAAAAGTAATATAATCGTATTATCAAAAACTTAATTTAAGAAAACAACTTGATCCTATCAAGGATCTTACTTATTTTGTGAAGTCATGACTTTAAAATATCGTTGTATGAAGTGTGGAATATGCTGTTATGAAGTCGAGGAAAATGAACTTGGATATAGAAAGAGAATTCCCCTTTATCCAGAAGAAGTAGATAAATTAATTAAACTAGCGAAGAAATTTGAAATTGAATTTAGAGTTATGGAAGATTTAGTTTTTCCTGACATTCTTAATAAGAACATTTTAGTTCTAACATTTAAGATTTGCCTAGACAATCCTAAGGCATGCTGTCCTTTTTACAATCAAGAGGAAGGTTGTACTATTCATGAAAAAAAGCCTTTAGCATGTAAAGCATATCCATTAGCCTTAAAAAGAATTGATTCATTTAATATGGAGCTAAGTATTGATCCATTGTGTAATTTTGTTAATGAAAATTATGTTAAATTAAAAAACATAAGTTTGAACAAAGTTAAAGAAATATTTGAAATTGAATATCCAAATGTTGAAAGGTTTTATAGAAAAAACAAAAACTTGATATTAAAGATAAGACAATTAGAATTTGAAAGTAAGATAAAGATCGCACGTGAAATCTCTCTTAATGATTTCAATAAAGCATTAAAAGAATGGGATCGTAAAGAAATTAGAGTAAAATAATTTGCTTTAGAAAATTATAATATTTAAGAATGGTAATTTAAACTAAAACCAGAATGATAAAAATTATATGAAGAAATTTGTCTCTCTACTTTCGGGAGGACTAGATAGTCCAGTAGCGACATTTATAATAATTAATAAGAAATTTCATCCTATTTTTTTATCGTTTTTAACTTCAGAAGATAAAAATCATTCTATGAAAGAAAAAGTGATTCAAATTGTTAAAATCTTAAAAATGATTATAAAAAATGAAGTAAAATTGTATTTAATTAACCATGATCCAAATTTAGAGCTTTTTAGGACCAGAAGTGAAAGAAAATTAACTTGTATTTTATGTAAAAGATTAATGTTAAGGATAGCTATGCAGATTGGAAAAATTGAAAACACTAATCTTATAGTTACTGGCGACATATTAGGAGAACAAGCTAGTCAAACTCTTGATAATTTATTTGCATATAATAACCTATTTCGAAATTTTACAATTCTGCGCCCCTTAATAGGTTGGGATAAACTTGAAGTAATAAAGTTAAGTGAGAAAATCGGATTGTATAATATATGTTCGCAAAGTTCAGCTAGTTGCCAATACAATCCTCAATTTCCTGAAACTCATGCAAAACCCTTGGAAATTATTGAAGCTGAATCAACTATTAATTTAGGTGATCTAGTAAAAGAATCAATTAAGAATGTCGAAATATTATATTTATAACCTCAAATCCCTAATTAGTTCCTTAAATTCTAAATCTTCTAATTCTTTAATTTTATAATTTTTTAGGGCTTCACTAATGATTTGGGCTATTAGATGTTTGCAAACAAGCCTTTCTCTTTTTATAATAACTGATTTATAAAAATCTTGACAACTACAAAATATTTTAGGATATATTAAATGTTCTTGATTTTCACCCATTGCAGTCCAAACTATTCTATTTGAAGGCTTACATATGTTTTTAGTAATTCCCCTTTTTAATACTTCAATAATATTAGTAGATCTATTAGGAAAGAGGTCTTCTAAGAAATCTATTAGTTCCTCGTCAAGAACCTGTTTTTTTTTAGCCATTTCAAAAATAGCTAATAATAAATCTTTTGACATTTGTATCTTATATATAAATATAATTAATATGTAAAAAGGATCGATATATTTTGAATCATATTTTATTTCTTCCG
>JBHLKV010000118.1:0-8790 GCA_048886305.1 Candidatus Hodarchaeota archaeon | reverse complement strand
CGTTTTTTTAGGAATTCGTGGGAAGAATTTTTAATAATTAATTCAATTGCATTATCGGTTAACTTCTTGATGAAATTTTTATCTATTTTTGACCAATGGGGCATTCCTACTAAATAAACATTCCATAGATAATTTTTATTATTCTTTTCTCGTGATGCAATTTCTTTTGAGAGTAAGGTCCAGAATAAAACTAATTTGTATGAAATTCCAGTATCAATTTTTAATCCCATTCGCTGAAAAGTACCAAATGCTAAAATCATCAAAAAGGGCAAACCATACTTTATTTGAATTTTATAAGAATGGATTAAATATTGACTTTTCAATATTTCCCAATTGATTTTACTAAATAATTCGTTATTAATTCCCTTAATACTCTCTCTCAGTCTATTAAAATAAAATTCTTTGGTTAAATATGGTTTAGTTTCAACAAACTGAAATATTCTGAGGGCTCCAGCAATTCTCCACTCAAGCCACTCGTGAGAATAAGTATGGGCTCGTTTTAAAATTAATTCTTTATCTGGCCAACCACTTAAAATATCTTTTAGAATAATATTAAGTTCATTATAATAATCTACGTAATGATCATAAATTTTAGCATAATGATATCCTAAAATATCAATAAAAGTAAATATTTCTAAAAGATTAATGAAAAGTTCTCTATTCTTTTCCTTAGATAATATCGGATTGATTTCTTGGTCATTAAGTAGAGAATAGATTCCGTAAAAGGTAGACTCACCAGTATAAATAGTGGCAAATAAAAGATGATATTGAATAATTTTTTTTATTAGTAATTGATCATCAGTAGATAGAACATATGAATCAAGTAAATTATTCTCAGAAATTAGTTTATAACTTTGATAAGGATGATTTTTTAGGTCAAAAAATCTTCCAATATCATGATAGATAAGAATCAATGGTAAAGTATTTTCACTTTCTTGTAATTGAGTAAAAATTTTTTCGCTAATAAGTTGTATTGATTGGGAAGATAAAGTTTCATGGCAAAATGTGCCATCTTTTAATTGAACAAATACTTTAAACACTCTAAATATGTGTTTTAGCGTTCTATTAAATTCATTTTCATTTTTTTTTAAACCTAGCTTAAAGATGGATTCTAAATTGGGAAAAAGTTCCAAAATGCTGCGGTATTGTTCACTATTTGCTAAATCTTCTGAGGAATCAATCCATTCAAGTTCTATTTTATTAAATATTTGGGTAAGTTCATGAATCATTTATTTTATCTCGTGATTTTAAACCTTCCTATATTTAAATTTACCATGAAGTTGAGGTTTTATCTCTCCATTTAAAATTGGGTCATTTGTGTTTTTTAACCATGTATCAAGCCTTTTTCTTAGCTTCTTAGCAACATCTCTATATTCTAGATTTGTTATTAAATTGATAGATTCATTAGGATCAGTCCTTAAATCATAAAGTTCTTCATCCATTCTTGGTTTATTATAAAAATCTTTCATATATTTTCCAGAAGGTGCCATTAATATTGGGCTAGGCATTTGATAGAGCGTGTTCCTTTTTCTAAAATTTCTAATATATTTGTAATTTTCAGTTCGTATTCCTCGAATTGGATCATAAATTTCATGGTAAGTTTTTTCTATAAATATTTCTTTTCTAATTTCCTTATTCTCTCCTTTTAAAATAGGTAAAAAACTTTTTCCCTCAATTTCTTCAGGAATGTTTCCTCCTATAAGCTCTAGTAATGTAGGAATGATGTCTATATTATTTACAAAGCTATTAATAACTTTTCCACCTTTAAATAGGTCTAAATCATCTTGATACATTATAAAGATGGTTTTTACTCCAGGATCATATAAAGTACATTTTGCTCGTGGAAAGGGACTTCCATGGTCAGTTGTATAAATAAAGAGCGTGTTTTCTTTTAATCCAGTTTCTTGCAGCATCTTCATAATTTTTCCTGTTGCCATATCAACCCTATTTATCACTCCATAATATTCTGCTAGTTCATTTCTAATTATTTCATTATCAGGTAAAAATGGAGGCACTTTAACAGATTCAGGTTTTACAGGATCTCCAAATATTTTAAATGGTCGATGAACCTCTCCTACTCCAATATTTAGAAAAAATGGATTCGTATCATTCTGATGTTCATTAAAAAATTTAAAACATTCATCTTCTACTAATTTACAATTATAAAGAACTCCAATTTCTACTCCTTTTTTAGTGAAAAATCTCTTCGTAATGGTGTCGTAACCTAAGTCAGCAGGTCTTAAACTTTCATGTTGTAATCCAATTAAATGCGTTGAATATCCATTATCTTTTAAATACATTGGTAAAGTTTTATTCTCAATTGGTAAAGTCCATCCCTTATTTACAAGACCCATCAATCCATGCTGATGAGGGTATTTAGAAGTCATTATACTTCCACGGCTAGGGGAACATTGAGGCGCAGTACAAAAATTATTAGTAAATTTGACTCCTTTTTTTGCAATTTGATCAAGATTCGGTGTGGTAAGAGAATTCGGAGTTTGAGGTGAATCATAACATCCTAAAAATTGCCCCTGATCATGTGTTATGAAGAAAACTATGTTGGGTTTTTCTTTCAATATATTTTCGATAATAATTTGATATTTAAAAAGTTAGTAGTAATGTTCTTACATTAGAAATTCAATTGAATTTTCTCTAAATAAAGTTCGTGAAACCGTTCTTTTACGAATTTCTATCAATATCTAAGTATTACTTAATTATTGTAAGTTTTGCTCCCTCATCAAAATTTTGTTCTGGTTGTGTTTTTTCTAAAAAATATGGATCAATTATAGCTGAAATCTGTTTAAAATCATAGTGTCTAGCATCAATTGCCTTTAATCTACAGGTTGCTGAACATTTTCCACATCCCTTACAAATTGCAGGGTTAATAATAGCTTTTTTGGCTGCAATGCTAATATCCTCATATTCTTGTTTAGAATCTGTAATTGATATTGCTTTGAATTGGCAGACTTCAGCACACCTACCACAACCATTACACCTTTCAGCATTAACTTTCATATCTTTAAAAAAACATTGAATAGAGAGCATAAATGAAAGATATTCTAATTTTGTAGTTGAAATTTGACGTACACTTAAGAATCTACTCGCTCGTCCGGCTGCAGCATTAGCTTGTGATATACAATCTTGTATGTTTTTTGGCCATTGGGCACACCCACAAACAAAAATTCCATGCCCTGCAAAGTCTAAAGGTCTTAATTTTGTATGTGCTTCAATGAAAAACCCATTTTCATCAAGAGGAATATCAAGCATTTTTGATAAATTATTTAAATCATTGGGAGGGATCATTGGAGTTGCTAATACAATTAAATCAGTATTAAATTCAATAATATTATTCGGATTAGAATCATCTCGCAATTTAATCAAGTATTTTTCTGGATTTTGCCCTACTTTATTAATTTCAGGAATATTTTCTAAATCATATCTAGCATAATCAGCAATTTTTTTCCGTTCACTAAATAGACTTTCAAGTTCTTTTTTAGCCATATGAAGATCTCTGAATAAAACAACGATTTTAATTTTCGGATTAAATTCCTTTAAGATTTCAATATTTTTTATTGCATTACTGCAACATACATTAGAACAATATGGGAATCCTTCTTTTTGTCTTGCTTTGACACATAAAACAATAGTAATATGATTTAATTTATTAAGCAACGAGGTGTCTTTATTTTTTAGTCGTTTCTCTAGCTCTAAAAGAGTTAAAACATTTTTATTATATTTATTGTATTGAAATAGTCCAATTGGTTTAAACTCATGACTTCCTGTAGCAATGATTATAGTTCCAACTCTGATATCATGAAGCTTTTTATTTAAATCTAAAAATAATACATTATAATTACCAATTGACCCTGTAATATTTTCTATCTTCGAATTTAAATATATTTCAATATTTTTTTTGGTTCTAACCTCCTCTTCAATATTAAAAAGAAAATCTGAAGCACTTTGTTTAGTAGGGCATAGCACATTAATATCATTTAGATTTCCTCCTAATTGATTCTCTTTTTCTAAAAGAATAGTCTCGAAACCTTGATTACTTAGATTTAATGAAGCAGTCATACCAGAGACTCCACCACCTATAACTAATGCCTTTGGAATAATATTAATTATCTGCTCTTCTGGTAAAGTGGCAATCTCCTTTCCCTTAATTTGAGAATATCTTACTGGATTTAACAACGTTGCCACTTCACCTGCAACCCCACTAGCATTCGCAACGGTTTCTGAAATATTCATCGGGCTTTGACAAAAACCACATAAATAAATCCCATCTTTAGTTGATAACGATTTATTAAAGTATGATTTTGATTGGAGAAAATTATATTTATCTAATTTAATTCCTAAGGTTTTTGCTAATTTCCCAGTCCCTTTTGAAGGAACTAATGGTGCTGCTAAAACTACTAAATTTACTTTATAAGTTTCATCCTTTCCAGATTTCATATCTTTATATGATATAATTATATTGCCAGTTTCTGGTTCTTCTTCAATATTTTGTATTTTACTGTTAATATATTTAATACCATATTCTTCTTGAGCATTCTTAGTATATGCATAAAAATCTCGACCAAATACTCTAATATTATGCCTAAAAACTGTAATTTCAGGAGTTTCAGCATAAATTTTTGTTAAAATTGCATTTTTTGCTGTATACATACAACATACACGAGAACAATAAGGAGTATGATCTTTTTGATAACCAGATCCAGCACATTGCACAAATGCTATTTTCTCAGGTTCTACTTCATCACTTGGTCTTAAAATTTTGGTACCAAATGGTCCTGTTGGACATAAAATTCTTTCATATTCTATTCCATTAACTACATTTTTATATTGATAACCCCATTTTGAAGATAATTCTTCTCCGAGCATATCAAATCCAGTAGCAACAACGATGGCACCCACATTCAATTCAATTTCTTGAGATTTTTGATCAAAATCAATGGCATCTCCTTTACAAACCTTTTTACATACCCCACAGATATCCCTATTTAAAAATAAACATATTTCAGGGTCTATTAAATATACCGGAGGAGTTGCTTGAGGAAAAGGCATGTAGATTGATTTACGTTTTCCTAAATTCATGTCAAAAATATTCGGAGCTTCAATCTTAGGGCATTTTGCGGCACAATCTCCACAACCCTTACATCTGGTTTCATCAACATATCTGGGATTTTTAACTATAGAAACTCTAAAATTACCAGCATTTCCACTAACTTTTTTAACTTCAGATAAAGTAATTAATTCAATATTGGGATTTTTATAAACTGCAACCATTTTTGGTGCAAGCATGCATAAACTACAGTCTTCTGCGGGAAATAATTTATCAAATTGAGCCATATGTCCGCCAATTGATGCTTCTTTCTCTACTAAGTAGACTTTAAATCCTAATTCAGTTAAATCTAATGAAGTTTGGATTCCAGCTATTCCTCCCCCAACTACTAAAACAGAACCTTCCAAAAAAATTGCCTCATAAAAAAATATTTGAACAATTTCTTAACAATTAGGTCAAGAAAATATTTGCTAATCATAAAATGAGTAAAATCGTTTATTTAAGTATTATGCTCAAAAATGTCGAATTCCATTAATAATATAGTAAATTTCTGAAAATTTTTCAGATGACTTTTATTGAAAACGGAAATTTTTTCAGAAAGTGACTATCACTTTAGTAAATTTTGATCGATATTGATAGGGTTTTTCTTTTTATTTATCGTTATTAATAATACTAAATCCTATTTTTTATTGAAATTAGTCATGAAGACTTAGAATTTGAGGGTCAGATAAAAATAATAAGATAAATTATAAGAAAAAGGGATTCTAATTATATGCCTTTAATGGTCCTAGTTCCTTTATTAGGTTAGTAAATTCTGTGATCAAATCAGCAAACCGCTTTCCTTCTGATGCACTTACCCATTCTAACCTGACTCGTTTTTCATTAATACCTAATTGTTTAATTATAATTTCATGTAATCGTCCAAATCTTTCTTGAGCATACTCATTTCCAGAAATATAATGACAATCGCCGATATGGCATCCTGTAATGAGCACTCCATCAGCCCCCTCTTTGATAGCTTTTATTACAAATGCAGGATCAACTCTTCCAGAACACATTACTCGTATTATTCTCATATTCGGGGGATATTGAAATCTAGAAACTCCTGCTAAATCTGCTCCTGCATATGAGCACCAATTACAACAAAATACTAGTATTTCTGGATTAAAATCTTTTCTTACTATTTTTGTTTTCGCTTTTGGCATAATTCATTCCATTTTTTAAAATTCTAATAAATATGATTCTATCATTGCAGTTATTTGATCAAAATCGTATTGCTTTATAGATATAGCTCCATTTGGGCAAGTTGCAGCGCAGGTACCACATCCTTTACATAATGCAGAATTAACAAATGATTTTTTTACAATAAGGCTTACTTCCTCAAAATCTTTTGCAGATTCTAAAATATCAATGGCATTATAAGGACACACTGATTTACATTTTCCACACCCAATGCAATTTACTGGATCTACTTCTGCAACGATTCCCGAAGTCGTAATTTCTTTGGCACTTAAAAATCTACTTGCTCTACCTGCCGCTCCATTTGCTTGAGAAATAGTATCTTGTATATTTTTTGGCCATTGTGCGCATCCACATAAGAAAATTCCATCTGTGGCAAAATCTAATGGCCTTAATTTTACATGGGCTTCTAGGAAAAAGCCATTTCTATCTATAGGAACTTTGAGCATTTTAGCTAATTCTTCTAAATTATCTGCCGGAATCATAGGAGTTGATAATACAATTAAATCAGTATCAAATTCTATGAAATCTTGAAGATTAGTATCGTAAAATTTTATTTTATATTTTTCTGGATCTTTGTTTATTTTACTGATGATTGGTATATTATCCAAGTCATATCTTAAAAATATAGCATCTTTTCTACGATCACGATAATATTCTTCATACTTTTTCTTAGCCATTTGAAGATCTCTATAGAGTACCACAATTTCAAGTTCAGACTTTAATTCTTTTAAGAGTCCAATGTTTTTAATAGAATTTCCACAACAAATGTTAGAACAATAGGTTATTCCTTCAACTTGCCGCGCATTTACACACAGAATTGTTGTTATTCTATTTATACCATCAAGCCAAGATTTTCCTTGTTCTTTTAGTTTTAGTTCTAGTTCTAATTGTGTTATAACATTTTTATTCTCTTTTTTATACTGAAAGATATCTTTAGGTTTATATTCTTTACCTCCAGTAGCCACAATTATAGTTCCTATACTTAATTCTTGAGTTTCATTTTTTGAATCAACAATAGATACGATGTAATTTCCAACATATCCTTTAATATCTCCAATTTTTGCATTCAGAAAGACTTGAATGTTCTTATTATGATTAACCTTTTCGATAATCTCATTTAAGAAATCTGAAGCTTTTTCTTCAATAGGATATAACACATTTAGGTAATTCAAATTTCCTCCTAAAAAACTCTCTTTTTCTACTATAAATGTTTTGAATCCTTGATCAGCGATGTTTAAGGCTGCACTCATCCCACCAATTCCACCACCAATAATTAGTGCTGTTGGAGTAATCTTTAATAATTCTTCTTCTAGAGGTTTTAATAATCTTGATTTTGCTATAGCCATTCTTATTAAATCTTTTGCTTTTTGAGTTGCTGCTTCTGCATCGTCCATATGAACCCAAGAACATTGATCCCTAATATTAACCATTTCGAATAAGTATTTATTTAGACCTGCTTCTTGACAGGTTTCTTGAAATAAAGCTTCATGGGTTCTTGGTGTGCAAGAAGCAACAATAAATCGGTTTAATTTGTGATTCTTAATTAATTCTTTAATTCGTGTCTGTGAGTCAGAGCTACATGAGTATAAATTATCTTCACAATGAACTACATTAGGCAAAGTCCTTACATATTCAGCAAGTAAAGGTACATGAACATATTTACCAATATTAATTCCACAATGACAGATTAGAACTCCTATTCTTGGTTCATCAGTAGCTTTTATATCTAATTCGGGAACTTCTAACTCCTTCTCTTTTATTTGATCAAATTTAACAGAATTCAAGAAAGCGGCAACTTGACCTGCTACTCCACTTGCATCAGCAACAGTTTCTGGTATATCCATTGGACCTTGACAAAATCCACATAAATATATTCCCTCTTTAGTTGATTTAGATTTATTAAAATAATCTTTTTCTTTAAAAAAGTGATATTCATCCTCTTCGATTTCTAAAATCTTTGCCAAATCTTCTGATCCTGCAGAAGGGACTAATGGAGTTGCTAATACAACTAAGTTAGCTTTAAAATCATTAAAAGTTCCTGTTTTTAAATCTTCATAATGAATAATTAAATCATTTGTCTCAGGATCTTCTACAATATTACTTATCTTTGTTTGAAAGTATTTTACTCCATATTCTTTTTGTGCTCTTTGCGTAAATTCATAAAAATTTTTGCCAAATGCTCTAATATCATGTCGAAATACAAAACATTGTGAGTTATCAGAGTGTTCTTTCGTTATGATTGCTTCTTTAGCAGTGTACATACAACAAACACTAGAACAATAGGGGATTCCTTCATGTAAATCTCTAGAGCCTGCACATTGAATAAAAGCGATTTTTTCAGGTTCTTTCTGATCACTTGGTCTTAAAACATGCCCACCAAATGGTCCAGAGGCACACAAAATTCTTTCGTATTCAAGAGCACTTACTACATTTTCATAATGATAACCCCATCGTGAAGATAAATTTTTAGCAGGCATATCGAATCC